>JBJTBO010000325.1:0-2423 GCA_046091445.1 Planctomycetaceae bacterium
GTGCAGGAGTACGTGTTTACGAACGGCCTCGATTTCGGCATGGAGATTCGCTTCTGAGCGAGCGCGGATGTCTCAGGCGCCGAAGCCGGCCGCGATCCACTCGGCGGTCGCACCCCGCACGCCGGCGAGTTTTTCGAGGCGCGTGGCGAGCGGTCGCCACAGCGGTTCGTCGGCGGCCGAGGAGACGGGGGCCGGCAGGTCGATAGGCAGGCACGCCCCGTCCACCTGCACGAAGCCGAGGATGCCGTCGAGCCACGGCAGCGTGTCTCCCGCCAGCGGGATGCCGACCACGCCGACGGCGAGGTAGCCGCGGCGGGCTTCCAGGACCGCCCCGCGCAGTTCCACGAGCGTGCCGACGGGTACGGCGCGGCGGCACTCGATCGAGAGCACGCGGCGGAGCATGAGGTTGGCCGCGGGGCCGGTCGCGAGGCACGCGGCGGCGTAGGCCGCCTCGAGGGCATACCGCAGGAGGCTGCCCGCGTAGAGCGTGCCGTGGTGGTTGGCGTCGGCGGGCAGCACGAGCCGATGGGTCGTCGTTTCCTGGGCCATCCGGGCGTTATAGCGGCCGGGTCCAGGACCCGCTATGCGGACCGCCTGGCGTAGCCCGGATCGATGGCCGCGAGTTCTTCCTGCAGCGCGGCGACGGTCCGGTGAATCTGGTCGGCCGTGTGCCGCGACGTGATGAAGAACCGCAGTCGTGCCGCCCGCTCCTCGACCGCCGGGTAGAGGATCGGTTGGACGTTGATGCCCCGTGCGAAGAGCGCCCTCGACAGTCGCAGGGCGTTCATCGAGTTGCCGAGGATCACGGGCACGATCGCCGTGCCGCCCGCCGACCCGGTGTCGAGCCCGGCCTCGCGTGCGAGCCCGAGGAAGAGCGCCGCAGTGTCGCGCAAGGTCGAAACACGGGCCGGTTCGCGTTCCAGCGCGCGGATCGCCGCCAACGCGGCACCCGCCGCCGCGGGCGGCAGCCCCACGCTGTAGACGAACCCCGGGACCGTGTACTTGAGCCAGCGGACCAGGGTCGCCGAGCCGGCGATGTAGCCGCCGCAGCTGCCGAGCGCCTTCGACAGGGTGCCCATCCAGATGTCGACGGCGGCCGGATCCACGCCGAAGTGGTCGCCGATCCCGCGGCCACGTGGTCCCATCACGCCGATCGAATGGGCCTCATCCACCATGAGGAGGGCCTTGTTGCGTCTCGCGACGGCGATGAACCGCGGCAGGTCGGCGAAGTCGCCGTCCATGCTGTAGACGCCCTCGATGACGAGGAGCACGCGGCGGTACTGTCCGCGCATCTGGGCGAGCAGGTGCTCCGCCGCCTCGTAGTCGTTGTGCGGGAACGGGCGGCGCCGTGCGCCGGAGAGCACGGCACCCTGCAGGAGGCTGTTGTGGGCCAGGGCATCGTGCAGCACGAGATCGCCGGGTCCCACCACGTGGCCGATGACCGTCTCGTTCGTGGCGTGACCGCCCACGAACGTGACCGCATCCTCCGTGCCGACGAGCCGGGCGATCGCCCGCTCCAGGTCGCGGTGAATCGTCTTTTCACCCGACACGAGTCGGCTCGCGGACACGCTCGTCCCGAAGCGATCGATCGCCGCCTTCGCGGCCGATGCCACCTCCGGCTCACCCGACATGCCGAGGTAATTGTAGGTGGACCAGCTCACCATCTCGCGTCCGCCGATGACGGTGCGGTCGTCGGTGAGACCCTCGTGGACGCTGAAGTAGGGATTCTCGAGTCCCGCGTCACGGACCAGCGCGAAGTTCTGTTCGAGGGCCCGCACCTCGGGGAACTCGGCGATCTGCCAGGTGTCGGGCTCGATCTGGACTCCCGCTGCCGCCGGAGCCGTCGACCGGCCGTCGACCGGCATGTGATCGAGGATCGCCTCGGTCACTTCCCGGCAGGTTTCGATCAGCGGCAGCACCTGCTCGGGAAAACGCCCACCGAACGCCTCCTCGAGGCTGGCGACGATCTCCATGCGCTCGAGCGAGTCGAGTCCGAGTTCGACGATGTTGGTGTCGAGCGTCAGCGTCCCGGCCCGCTCCTTCGCGATGCGCCGCACGTGGTCGAAGACCGTCTCGACGACGTCCTGCGGCAGCTCACGATCCGGGCGCAGGGCCCGGCCGGACTCGCCCACCGGCCGCTGTCGCGCGAGGCGTGGCGGCGTCGCCTCGACCGCCGTCCTGACCGCGGCCGGGGCTGCCGGCTGGAGCCAGCCCACGTGCTGCTCGACGACCTCGAGCGACCCGTCGAGGAACTGCTTGCGGCAGGCATGCCGCTGGATCTTCCCGCTGGAGGTCTTCGGAATGCTGTTCGGGCGGATGAGCACGATCGCCTCGACGGCCACCTCGTGTTCGCGGGCGAGCGTGGCGCGGATCGCCTCGAAGGCGGCGTCGATCGCCCCTCCCTCCCGTCGCCCCCGCTCCAG
>JBJTBO010000326.1:0-5395 GCA_046091445.1 Planctomycetaceae bacterium
CGCGAAGTCGACACCTCCGACGATGAGGCGCGTGAAGTAGACCGTGATGCC
Organism: Planctomycetaceae bacterium; assembly: GCA_046091445.1. GTDB lineage: Bacteria > Planctomycetota > Planctomycetia > Pirellulales > UBA1268 > QWPN01. The sequence continues at coordinate 52 of JBJTBO010000326.1, forward strand.
CTGCTCGACCGGACCGGGATCGACCGGATCGGGCAGGTGCCAGGTCTGCTGCCGCTGCACCATGTTGACGTAGGAGGCGGGATAGAAGTAGCCGCCGTCGGCGCCATCCTTGCGGTCGGCCTTCCGGCCCGCCTCACCCCACAGGTTCGGGTGTCCCACGTCGTGGTCGTCGGGAATCGTGACCGTGGGTCGGTCGCGGATCACGTCGCGGAACTGCAGGCCGAACTCGATCCAGCCCACGGTGTGCTGCGTATGGCGATAGGTCTGGTCGCCCGCGAAGAAGAGCAGGTCGGGATCGGCCTCCCGCAGGCTCGCCACGAGCTCCCCGCGCGGGCCGATCGTGCTCGAGGAGTTGCAGCTCATCACGGCGACCACGAGCCGATCGCGTTCGCGCGGGTCGCGGCGGATCGTGCCGGTGAACGCCGCCTCGCTCCCGTGCCGCACGCGGTAGGGGACGTCGCACGACGCGTCCCACGACGCGACGCGGAAGTGGGCGTCCCAGCCTGGATAGAGCACCTCCGCCCGCGCCGCCTCCACCCAGCCGCCGCCCCGGTCCACCTCGAGCACGGCCTCCAACGGCTCGCCCGGCTCGAGCGGATAGAGCTGGGCCGTGAGCTTGAGCGTGCCGACCCCGCCGCCCGGCGGCACATCCACCGTGTAGAGCGCGAAGGCGATCACCTCCGACCGCGGCACGTCGAGCGGAAACGGCCGTGCGTTTCGCCCCTTGCCGGCGGCGGCCTTCCACCACGCGCCCGTCGCCCAGTCGTCGAGTGCCGGAGCGTCCGCGCCGAAGGGATGCGGCGGCGGCACGTCGGGCACCACCTCCGCGGCCCTCCCGGGCAGGGCCACGAGGAGGAGCCACACGAGGGCGCGACAGGAAAGGCGGACCATGCGTGCCCTCGGACCCGACATCATCAGCCTCGTTCGTGCCGCTGCGAAACCCACGCCCCCGCTCGCATCCGGCGACCGCCAGGGCGGTCACGCGCGAGATCGTGGCACCCGCCACGGTCCCCGACGAGCCCTTACTATATCCCATCGTCTGTGGGCATCCCCGCGCGTCGTGCCGGATCACCGCGCTCGATCGCCGCGCACCATCACCGTGGAGGTCACGATGAACGGCAGCACGACGAGCCCGCCGGGCACGCTCGCACGCCGCGACTGGCTGCGCTCGGCCGCGGGGGCGGCACTGGCTGCGGCCGGCCCTGCCGTCCTCGCCGACGACGTGGCCCCGACCGGGGACGACCTGCCCCGCATCGCCGCGATCAACTCCATCTACCGCCTGCGGTCGCACGCCTACCACATCGCCGGCCGCTTCATCCACGGCTACACGATCGATGGCCTTCCCCATCGACCACCGTTCCGCCTCGTGCGGATGTTCAACCACCAGCAGCCGGCCGACGACCTGGGGCCCGAGGTCTGCCGTCGCCAGGGCATCGAACTCTGCGATTCGGTCGAACGGGCACTCGGCGGCGGAAAGACCCTCGACGTCGATGCCGTGCTGCTCATCATCGAGCACGGCGACTACCCGGTGAACGAACGGGGCCAGGTGCTCTATCCCCGATACGAGATGTTTCGGGCGATCACCGACGTCTTCCGCGCGAGCGGCCGGAGCGTGCCGGTCTTCGTGGACAAGCACCTCTCCTACGACCACCGCCACGCGGCGGAGATGGTGGCGACCGCCCGGGATCTCGGCTTCGGGCTCATGGCCGGTTCGTCGCTCCCGGTCACCTGGCGACAGCCGGCGTTCGATCCCGCCCCCGGCACGCCGTTCACCGAAGGCGTCGCGATCGTCGGGTACGACCGGGCGACGTGGGACGTGTACCTGTTCCACGTGCTGGAGGTGCTCCAGTGCATGCTCGAGCGTCGTCCGGGCGGCGAGACGGGTGTGGCGTCGGTGCAGACGATCTCCGGGGAGGCGGTGTGGCGGGCGGGGGACGAGGGACGCTGGTCGTGGACCCTCCTCGAGCACGCGCTCTCCCGCTGCCCGAGCCTCAACTACGGCGACGTCCGGGAGCAGGTGCGCACGCCTGTCTGCACGCTCATCGAGTATCGCGACGGGACACGCGGAGCGGTCTTCAACCTCATCGAGGCCGTTTCGGACTTCGCCTTCGCAGGTCGGGTGCGCGGCCGTCCCGAGCCCGTCAGCACCTGCTTCGTCCTCCCGCCACCACCCGGCGCGCGGTTCTTCGATCCGCTCACGTGGAACATCGAGCGCTTCTTCGCCACCGGCCGCCCACCCTATCCCGTCGAGCGCACGCTCCTGACCTCCACGATCTGCGACCATGCGATGCGGTCCCTCGCGGACGACGGGCGAATGATCGCGGATCCATCGCTCGGCGTGACCTACCGTCCTCCGGCCGACGACGGCCACTTCCGCGGCCGCTTCGTCGACCGGTCCTGACCTGCCCGTGACGACGCGGTCAGCCTGACGAGGCCGCCGGGGCGGACGAGGCACGCGCACCAGGGACTGGCACGAGCCGATCCGTGCACGCTCGTGGCGCTCGCGCTCGAGCGTGTGAATGCGGTCATGCGTGTCGGAAGACGGGACACTGTGCCCGGCGCCGACTCCGAGGAGCCGGGTCTGCTCGCGCTTCGTCCCGGGTTCGCACGCCTGGAGGCGTACGCCACAGGAGCGACGAGACTTTTGCCGCCCCCGAGCCGGCGAGCCACCGATCGTGAACGCTCTAGGGTTGAGGGTCTAGGCGCGGGCCAGCACCAGCGACGCGTTGTGGCCGCCGAAGCCGAAGTTGTTCGACATGACGACGTCGACCCTCGCCTCGCGGGCGACCTTCGGCGTGTAGTCGAGGTCGCAGGCGGGGTCGGGCGTGTCGAGGTTGATCGTCGGGGCGATGACGCCCCGCGTGAGCGTGAGGGCGCACACCGCCAGCTCGATCCCGCCGCTCGCCCCGAGCGTGTGGCCGAGCTGGCTCTTCGTGCTCGACAGGGCCAGCCGTCGCGCATGGCTGCCGAACACGTGGCGGATCGCGGCGGTCTCCGCCTTGGCACCGCGGGGCGTGCTCGTGCCGTGTGCGTTGATGTAGCCGACGGCTTCAGGAGCCATCGCCGCATCGCGCAGCGCCGCCGCCATCGCCTCGGCCGCACCGGCGCCCGCGTCGTCCGGCTGCGTGATGTGCCCGGCGTCCCCGGTGGCCCCGTGCCCCTTGAGCTCCCCGTAGATGCGGGCGCCGCGTCGCCGGGCATGCTCCCACTCCTCGAGCACGACCACCCCGGCGCCTTCGGCCAGCACGAAGCCGTCACGATCCGCATCGAAGGGCCGGCTCGCCCGCTGCGGGTCGTCGTTGCGAAACGACAGGGCCCGCATGTTCTGGAAGCCCGCCAGCGCGATCGGCGTGAGCGCCGCCTCGGTGCCGCCGGTGACCATCACCTCGGCGTCGCCGTACTGGATCATCCGCAGGGCGGCACCGATCGAGTTGGCGGCGCTCGCACAGGCCGTCGCGATGGCGATGTTCGGGCCCTTGATGCCGAAGAGCGTCGAAACGTGGCCGCTCGCGGAGTTGAGGAGCAGCTTCGGGATGAAGAAGGGCGACACCTTGTCGACGCCCTTGTCGACCATCCGGGCGAACTGCGTCTCGAACTCCTGCAGCCCGCCGATCCCCGAGCCGATGGCCACGCCGCAGCGATAGGGCTCCTCACGGTCGAAGGCGATGCCCGAGTCCGCGACGGCGTCCTTCGCGGCGGCGATGGCGAACTGCGAATAGCGGTCGAGCCGACGCAGTTCCTTGGCGTCGGCGATGTCCTCGCGTTCCGGCTCCCAGGGCACCTGCCCGCCGAACTGCACGCGGTAGCCGGTGACGTCGAAGAGCGTGACCGGGCCGACGCCGCTGTCACCCCGCACGAGCCGATCCCAGAAGAGATCCACCTGCCTGCCGAGGGACGTGACCACGCCCAGCCCGGTGACCGCCACCCTCCGCCTCATGCGTCGCCCCTGCTGCCCTGCCTCCGGCGATCGACCGCCGCCGATCACCGAAGATAGCCGCCCGCGGAAAGCGGCGTCCACGTGGCTGACTCGAACGGATGCGCCGCGCCGGGACCGCTCACGCCAGCAGGCCGCCCACGACGGTGCCGTGCACGTCGGTCAGCCGGAAGTCCCGGCCCTGGAATCGCCAGGTGAGCTTCGTGTGGTCGAAGCCGAGCAGGTGGAGGATCGTGGCCTGCAGGTCGTGGACGTGGACGGGGTTCTCGGCCACGCGGAAGCCGAGGTCGTCGCTCGCACCGTAGGTCAGCCCGCCCTTCACGCCGCCCCCGGCCATCCAGATCGAGTAACAGTCGGGGAAGTGGTCGCGGCCGAGGATGCTTCCACCGGCCGTGCGACCCTCGCGGAACGGCGTGCGACCGAACTCGCCGGTGCAGAGGATGAGCGTGTCCTCGAGCAGGCCCCGCTGCTCGAGGTCCTCGATGAGCGCGGCGGCGGGCTTGTCGAAGGTCGCCGCCTTCTTCGTGAGGCCGTCGCGAATGTCCTCACCGGGGCCGGTGCCGTGGAAGTCCCATCCCCAGTCGAAGAGATGCACGAACCGCACGCCCTGCTCGAGCAGCCGGCGGGCGAGGAGGCAGTTGTTGGCGAGGCTGGCGCCCCCCGGCTGCGCACCGTACGCCGCGAGCACGTGCGCGGGCTCACGGGAGATGTCCATCACCTCGGGCACGCTCGTCTGCATGCGATAGGCGAGCTCGTACTGCGCGATGCGCGTGAGCGTCTCGGGGTTGCCGAGGTCGCGGGCCTGGATCTCGTTGAGGTCCTTCAGCGCGTCGAGGCTCGCCCGCCGCATCGAGCGGTCCATGCCCGGCGGATCCGAGACGTAGAGCACGGGGTCGCCCTTCGAGCGGCACTGCACCCCCTGGTAGACACTCGGCAGGAAGCCGGAGCCGAAGCTGCTCGTGCCGCCGTTGGGCTGCACGCCCGACGAGATGAGCACGACGAAGCCGGGCAGGTTGGCGTTTTCCGTGCCCAGGCCGTAGGTGACCCAGCTGCCGAGGCTCGGCCGACCCGACCGCGGACTGCCGGTGTAGACCATGAGCTCGGCCGGCGCGTGGTTGAACTGGTCGGTGTGCATGCTGCGCACCAGGCAGAGCTTGTCGGCCACGCGATGCAGGTTGGGGATCGCGTCGGAGAGTTCCATGCCGCTCGCGCCGCACCGCACCCACGAGCGGGGCGTGCCGAGGAGCTTGGGGGTGCCGCTCGTGAACGCGAACTTCTTGCCGGCGATCGTCTCGGCCGGGCACTCCTCCCCCGAATGCCTGACGAGCTCGGGCTTGTGGTCGTAGAGGTCGAGGTGCGGCGGCGAGCCGGTGAGGTGGATCACCACCATGCGCTTCGCCCGTGCCGGCC
>JBJTBO010000327.1:0-3235 GCA_046091445.1 Planctomycetaceae bacterium
GGGTTCGACTGCGCCGTTGCCCTGCGCTGCGGGGACGTACGCTGCGGACAAGCGGAGGACCTCGCCGTGCCCGGCGCAGGGCGGGGCGACCTACAACTGCCCCCCCCCCCGGCAGCCGCGCCAGTGCCCCGCGCCCACCCACACGGCGGCGACGAGGCGGACGAACAGGCCCGCGGCGAGCAGCGGTCGGGTCGTGAGGTGGCGCAGCGCCGCCGACGGTCCGGAGGCGGCCTGAAGGTCGTGCGCGAGCGACAGCAGCCAGTCGGTGTTCATGGTGTCGTCGCGGTGGGCGCCCGGCGGGCGACGTGGTGCGGGGTGGTGCGGGGTGGTGGACGGATCGACGCGACTGGCAGGGCCTCATGGACCGATCATGCAGTCGCGGAACAGGTCGGCGAGTCGTTCGACGACCCACGGCAGGACGAGCAGGATGGTCGCTGCCATGGCGACGAGCCGCGGCACGAGCCCGAGAAGCGGTTCATGCACGCCGGTGGCCGACTGGACGAGGCCGGCCAGCGTGCCGACGCCGAGTCCGACCACGAGGATCGGTGCCAGCGCGAGCAGTCCGGTCAGCAGTCCCTCGCGCAGCAGTTCCACGAGTTCTCCCGCCATCGCACATCTCCCAAAGTCGGGCCCGTGGTCCTGGGCGGCCCGTTCAGCCCGCCCGCAGACCGACCCCGTCGAGCAGTCCGCGGACGACGAGCGTCCAGCCATCCGCAGCCACGAACACGAGCAGCTTGAGCGGCAGCGACACGAGCGTGGGCGGCAGCATGACTAGGCCGGTCGAGACCACGAGTGTCGCCACGAGGATGTCGAGAACGAGAAACGGCAGGAGCATGCGAAAGCCGACCGTGAACGCCACGTCCAACTCGCTCACCAGGAACGCGGGCAGCAGGGTCTCGAGCGGCACGTCGTCGTAGCTGGTCGCCTGCCGCTGTCCGGCCGGGTGCCTCGCGAGGAAGAGAAGCATCGTGTCACGGTTGCCGGCGGCCTCGATCTGCGCGCTCATCCAGCGACGGATCGGCAGCGTGCCGCGCTCGAAGGCCTCCGCCGGCTCGAGCACCCCCTGACGATAGGGTTCCACGCCGCCGCGCCAGGCGTCGGTCCAGACCGGCCACATCACGAGCGCGGAGAGGAAGAGGGCGAGCGACGCGAGGATCTGGTTGGATGGCACCTGGGCCGCACCGAGGCCCTGACGCAGCAGCATGAGGACGATCGACATCCGTACGAAGCACGTCGTCATGAGCAGCACGGCAGGCACGACGCTCATCACACCGACGAGCAGCGCCGAGGGAACGAGGGCTTCGACGGTGCGTGGCGTGAGCAGCCGGAGAAGGCCCGCGTCCACGGAAGGAGCCGCCGGCCGCTCCGCGTGCGTCGCGTCGCCTCCGTCGGCGGCCACCGACGGGAGCGGCGCGAGCGACGGCGTCGCCGTTTCGGGCACCGGCTCGGCCGAGGCGGTCACGGCGACCAGGCACATGATCCAGCCGATCACAGCCGCGGCGATGCGGCGTCCCGGCCGGTCGGCGTGGTCGGGTTCGGAGGACGGCGGCGGGTCGCGGGGAGTCGTCGGTCGCGGTGCCGCGGCGGTCGCCGGTCGTCGTCGCGGGGCATCGCCCCGGCAGGCTGCGGCGATGCAGGCCGTGGCTTCCGCGTCGGTGAGTTCTGCAAGCGTCGCACAGCCGCCGGACGACACGGCCACGAGCAGTGTGCGCGGTCCGAACCGCACGACCCGCACCGTGTGCGGGCCCGCGAACGGCGCGGTGCCGAGCACCTCGAACACGTCCGGCGGGAGCGACCGGTCCCGGCGGGTGTTCACGAACCGCAGCGCCGCGAGCACGGCGAAGGCGGCGACCATCGCGCCGAGCACCCGCCAGTTGGCCCATCCTCCGGTCGGCGCGACGTGACCCGGTTGGAGACCGGGCGACGTCTGGACCAGCCGACCCGCACCGACCGGTCGCGGCTGCGCGTCCGCGGCCGCCGTGCGCGACGCCGGCGGCGCGTGCAGGGTCACGGGCTCGACCCGTTCGTCCACCGTGGCCGGCCGCTCCGGATCGGCGGTGTCGATCGGCTCGAGGTCGGCCGCCTGGACCAGGCCCGCCACCGCGGCGAGGATCGCGATCCACCCCGAGGCCACCACGCGTCGGGCGATGGGCCGGCGCGCCGGTGCGAGCGGGTTCATGCGGCCACTCCGCGCGGAGCGTCGGCGGGATGCGGAAGTGGACGCCGCGCCGGGCCGCTGTCCCCCGTGTCCTCGAGAGATTCCCAGTCGATCCGGGTCTGACCACGCCGCCGCGGGCGTTCGCGGCGACGCGACTGGCCGCCCGACGTGTCGCGAAGCACGAACCAGAGCACGATCGCCACGAGGCACGCCGCGAGTGCGAGCCAGGCCTGGCGGGGGACATCCGCGATCCGCCCCTCGCACAGCGACGCGATCGTCTCGTCCACGAGGCTGCCGAGCGAGTGAGGTCGCGCGTCGGACACTGGGGCGACGGGCTTCGCGGTGGCATGCTCGGTCGTGGAGAACGTCGTCACCACGACACGGTGGTCGTCGCCGCCGGCCGGCGGCAGCAGGGTGCGCACGTGGGTCACCAGTCGCTCGCGCGCGGCATCGAGGATGTCGGGAGTGGTCGGCGACGTCCCATCGGCGAGGCCCGCACCGACCGTGGAACGCAGCGATGATTCGGGCACCGCGACGGTGACGACGATCCGCGCGGTCTGCCGGCGCGGCGCGACGGCGAGCGGCGGCGCGGGCGGATCGTCCGTCAGGACCTCTGCGGGCGCGTTCGCGTCGGCGACCCGCTGCTGCAGGCGGGGCAGCGCGGGTCCGGGCGGTGGCGATGCGGCCGCATCCTGCCGGTCTTCCTCGTCGAGGGCGATGGTCACGTCGACGACGGCACCGGGCACGAACGCGAGGGCCTGGCGAATCTTCGCCGCCAGGTACCGCTCCCGGGCCGCGGTTCGTCCGAGTTCGTCGTCGGCCGACGGCCCGAGCGGTTCCTGCTCGAGCGGACCGGCGTGGACCCGCCCGCTGCGGAGATCGGTCACCGCCACCCGCTCCGCCTCGAGACCGGCGATCGACGCGGCGACGAGCACGCGGATCGCCTGCACCCGCGAACCCTCGAGAGGCGTCTCGGCGTCGGTGCTGTACGACGCGGGTGAGAAGCCGGGATTTCCCAGCGCGTCCTCGCAGCGCACGCCGACCGCGAGCGTCAACGTGCGCACCAACGCCGAGACG
>JBJTBO010000328.1:0-3409 GCA_046091445.1 Planctomycetaceae bacterium
CGGTCGCGGCCGTCGAGGAGTTCCGGCCGCAGCTCGTCGCGGCCCTCGGTGCTCCCACCGCCGGCTGGGTGGCGGTGCTGATCCCGTGGGGCGTGGTCTTCCTGGGCGGGATCGCCGCCGGCCTGCTCACGCCGTCGGGCACCGACAACACGCCGATCCTGACCCGCGGGCCGCTCGACTCGGAGCACGAACTGCGGGACCTTGTCGTGGCCGACCCCGTCGGCGACCGCGGCGGCCGAACCCTCGTGGAGGCCTGACGACATGAAGCCCACCGATCCGTCCATCACCTGGCTCGAGGAAAAGCCCCTGGGCCTCGCGGAGCGGCTCTATCTGCCGCTCTTCATCCAGGGCCTCACGGTCACCGCCCGGCACCTCGTCAGCCCGAAGGTCACGGTGAGCTTTCCCGAGCAGCGACCGACCGTCGGCAATCCGCTCATCTACCGCGGCGTGCACCGTCTCAACCGCGACCCGGAGGGACGGGTCAAGTGCGTCGCCTGCTTCCTCTGCGCGACCGCCTGCCCGGCCCACTGCATCGACATCGTGGCCACGGAGAGCCCGTGGCCCGACCGCGAGAAGTATCCGGAGAGCTTCCAGATCGACGAGCTGCGGTGCATCTTCTGCGGGATGTGCGAGGAGGCCTGTCCGGTCGATGCGATCGAGCTGACGAGCCTCCTCGATCTCACCGGCAAAAGCCGCGAGGAGATGATCTTCGACAAGGAGAAGCTCCTCAGCGTCTACGACATGACGAAGGACGCGGAGCCGATGAAGTCGGCCTCGCTGGGAGGCACGCTGTGAGCCTCGCCGCCGCGTTCCCTCCTCCCGGTCTCCTGCTCGCTGGTGCCGTGGCTGCGGCCGCGGCGAGCCTCTGGCTCCTGCTGCCGGGCAACGCGCTCGGCGGAGACCGTCGCATCCGCTGGATCGGGGCCACGCTCGGGGTCGCGGCGCTCGCGGGTCTCGCCCTGTCCGGCAGGCGGCTCGGCGGGCTCGGGGAGGAGGGCGTGTTCCTCGTCGTGTCGGGCGTGGCGGTCGTGTCGGCGGCGGCGACGATCGTCTCGCGATCGCCCGTCTACGCGGCGATCTGGTTCGCGCTCGCGCTCGCCGGCGTCGCCGGCGTGCTCCTGGTCCTGGGGGCCCAGTTTCTCGGCGTGGCGACGATAGTCGTCTACGCCGGCGCGATCCTCGTCATGTTCCTCTTCGTGCTCATGCTCGCACAGCCGGCCGGCCTCGCACCCTACGACCGCGTGTCGAACGAACCGCTCCTCTCGGCGCTCGCCGGCGCCGTGCTCCTGGGACTCCTCACGGTCTCGATCGGACGGCTCTCCGGCGAACCGCCCGCGTGCTGTCAGGTGCCGTCACGCACCGCCGCGGTTACGGGCGGCACCGCCGACGCGGCTCCCGCGGCCGCCGATTCGGGTGATCCGTTCGCGACCGACCACGTCGCCCGGCTGGGTGCGGAGCTCTTCGGCCGCCACCTGCTCGCCGTGGAGGCGGCAGGCGTGCTGCTGCTGGTGGCGCTCGTCGGCTCGATCGCGATGGTGTCGCGCGGCGCGTCGGTCGAGGATGCCTCGGCCGACGGGAGGGCCCCGGCATGACGCTGCTCCCGCTCGTGCACGACGGCCTGCTTGTGGGGGCGATCCTCTTCGCCCTCGGCCTGGTGGGCATCCTCGCCCGGCGCAACCTCATCGTCATGTTCCTCTGCGCCGAGTTGATGCTGCAGGGAATCGCCGTAAGCCTCGTGGCGTGGAGCCGCCAGCATGGCGACTGGGGCGGGCAGATGCTCGTCATCTTCGTGCTCACCGTCGCGGCCTGCGAGGCCGCGATCGCCCTGGTCATCGTGCTGCAGGCGTTCGCCCGGACGGGTCGGCTGGACGCGGCCGCCTGGCAGTCGCTGCGTGAATCCAACCTGCCTCGCGTCATCGACCACGGGCTGCCCGCGCCCGACACCGTCGCGCCCCGCTTCCCGAGGCTCACGCCCGCCGGCGTGCTTCCGGAGCAGGACGAGGACGAGGTCCTCCACCGCGAGCACGTCTGACCGACCCGTCACGCCCCGCCTTCAGCCACCACCATGCCCTCGTCCGTCGCCACCCTGCTCGTGCTCGTGCCGCTCCTGCCTCTGGCCGGAGCGATCGCCACGGTCGTGCTCGGCAGGCGGCTCGGCCCGCGGGCCCACCTGCCCGCGGTCGCGGGGATCGCGGGGGCGGCGGCCGTGGCGCTTCTCCTGCTCCTCGGTCTCGGCCGCGAGACGGGTGACGGCCACGGCCCTTCGCGGCCCGTGGAGATGACCACCACGCTCTGGGAGTGGGCCGGCATCGACGCCGCCTCGGCGGGCGGGACCGCGCAGGTGCCCGCCGCGGTGACGCCCGACGGCGCGACATCTCCACAGCGCAGGTTCTCGCTCCCGGTGACGCTGCGGCTCGACCCGCTCACGGCGACCCTGCTCGTCGTCATCACGTCGATCGGCCTCCTCGTGGCCGTCTATTCGATCGGCTACATGCACGACGACCCCGGCTATCCGCGATTCTTCGCGCTCGTCGCGGCATTCGTCTTCTCGATGTCGATGCTCGTCGCCGCGAGCAACTTCCTGCTCGTGTACGTCTTCTGGGAGGCGGTGGGCGCCTGCTCCTACCTGCTCATCGGGTTCTGGTTCGCGAAGCCCGAGGCGGCGCGAGCCGCGAAGAAGGCCTTCCTCGTCAACCGCATCGGCGACTTCGGACTGGCCGTCGCCGTCTTCCTGCTCTGGCTCACCTACGGCACGCTCGACTTCCACGACACGCTCGCCCCCGACGGCACGCTCGTGTCCGCGGGCATCCTCGGGCAGGAGCGGCTCGGCGATGCGGCCGGAATCGTCGGCGGGGCCGTCGGCACGGCGATCTGCCTGCTGCTTCTCCTGGCCGCGTGCGGCAAGAGCGCCCAGCTTCCGCTCCACGTCTGGCTGCCCGACGCGATGGAGGGCCCCACGCCCGCCAGCGCCCTCATCCACGCCGCCACGATGGTGACGGCCGGCATCTATCTCGTGGCCCGGTGCGCGCCGCTCTTCGTCGCCTGCCCCGGAGCCCTCGCCCTCGTGTCCGTCGTCGGCGCGACGACGGCGCTCTTCGCCGCGCTCATCGGCACGATGCAGAACGACCTCAAGCGGGTGCTCGCGTATTCGACGATCAGCCAGCTCGGCTACATGTTCGCGAGCCTCGGCACCGGCACGCTGCTCGGCTTCACCGCGGCCATCTTCCACCTCGTCACCCACGCCTGCTTCAAGGCGCTGCTCTTCCTCGACGCCGGATCAGTCATGCACGCGATGGGGGGCGTGATCGACATGCGTCGCTTCGGCGGCCTGCGGCGCGTCATGCCGATCACCGCCGCCACGTTCCTCGTCGGCTCGCTCGCCCTCGCCGGGGTGGCGCCCTTCGCCGGC
>JBJTBO010000329.1:0-8222 GCA_046091445.1 Planctomycetaceae bacterium
CTGCCGACGATCGGGCCGAGGTGTGCGGAACTACGAGTTCGAGACGCGGAGCACAACTGGCGAATCATCTACCGACTCGACGACGACGCGGTGATCGTCGTGGACGTGTTTCCCAAGAAAACCCAACGGGTGCCCTATGAAATCGTCCGCCAGTGCAAGCAAAGGCTCAGGGCCTACGACGAAGCGTGCCGCGAAGGCACTGAACGGTGACGCCATGACCATGAAGAGCAAGAAACGAAAGGCTCTCACCGCCGCCGGCTGGCGGGTGGGCGACGCGGCGGATTTTCTCGGGCTCACCGCTGAGGAACGACAGCTCGTCGAACTACGGTTGACCCTGGCTCTCGCCATTCGTCGTCAACGCCAGGCGAGCGGCCTCTCCCAGAAACAGCTTGGCGAGCGGATCGGCACCACGCAGCCGCGGGTCGCCAAGATCGAGGTCGGGGCCCCTGATGTCTCCCTCGATCAGCTCGTGCGGGCCTATACGGCCGCTGGCGGACGAATCCAATGCCAGCCGCCGCGGTCGCCCATAACGACAAAGTCGAGCCGACTGAGGGTCGCACTATGAACGATGAAATAGCAGCATTGATCGCCGCCGCAGCACGGTTGCCCGCTGCCGACCGACGCGAACTGATTGAAGCGATCGCAGATACGCTCGCCGACGAAGCATGCGGACCGCTGTCGCCGGAATTGAAGGCAGAGCTTGAACGGCGAGTGGCGGAGAGCGACGCCGGTATCGGCGAGACCGTCCCCTGGGAGACGGTCCTTGCAGAGGCGCTTGCCCGAATGCCTCACGGCGATCAACTGGACAGACTTATCGAGAGCGACCCAGCCGTGATGCTGGGTAAGCCGGTGATCCGCGGCACACGGATCACCGTTGAGTTGATCCTGCGCAAGCTCGGTGCCGGCGAAACGATGGAGCAGATCATCGAGTCGCACCCGCGGCTTTCATCCGAGCAAATCCGTGCCGCGCTCGCGTATGCGGCTGAAAGCCTGGCCCGCTCGGTCGCTTTCGCCGAGTCTTGGGAGCGCAACTTCGAGGCAGACGTTCGCGAAGGACTGCTCGACAGCCTCGCCGAAGAAGCGATCGAAGATCTCAAGGAGGGCCGCTGCACCGACCTGCCAGCCGAACGCCGAGATCCCGGCTGATTTCGCGAGGAGATCATGACCTACTCGGGCATCTGCACGGCAGCCGCTGATAGAAGTGTGGCGACGACTTCTGGCACGCCAACGGTCGCGGGTTGGGCGATGACTTCGAACGCCGGTCCGGAGACCCGCTCGGGGATGTCCGGGTTCACGACGATTCGGCGCGCCCGCTTCGGCGCCTCGAAGACGAGCCCCGCCGCCGGATAGACCTGCAGCGACGTCCCGACCACGAGCAGGACGTCGGCTCCTCCGACCAGATCCACGGCGTCCGCCATCGCCGGCACCATCTCGCCAAACCAGACGATGTGCGGCCGCAGCTGGCTGCCGAGTTCGCAGAGATCGCCGAGGTGAATGTCGGAGTCGCCGAGGTGCCGAATCAGCCGTGGGTCGCGGGTGCTGCGGGCCAGCATGATCTCGCCGTGAAGGTGGAGCACGTGCCTCGAGCCGGCACGCTCGTGAAGGTCGTCCACGTTCTGCGTGACGATCCGCACGTCGTAGGCGCGCTCGAGATCGACGAGCGCCTTGTGCGCGGCGTTTGGGGCCGCTGCCCGCACCGCCCGCCGCCGCTGGTTGTAGAACTCGAGCACGAGTTCGGGATTCGCCGCCCACGCGTCGGGCGACGCGACGTCCTCGACGCGGTGCCCCTCCCAGAGCCCATCCGCACCACGGAACGTCTGCAGACCGCTTTCGGCGCTGATCCCAGCCCCGGAAAGAATGACGACACGTTTCATGATTGAGCGGGCGAGTCTGCCCCGAGCCGTCGAAACCGCGGCACGGGCCGGCCATCGACCACGACCGTCTCGGCGAACATCGCCGCCGGGCGCACCCAGAGCCCGTGGTCGCCGTACTCCTGCCGGTAGACGACGAGTGCCTCGAGTGTCTCGCTGTGCCGGGCGACGCCGAGGACCGTGTATTCGTTGCCCTTGTAGTGCCGGTAGCGGCCCGGCGTGATCTCAGCCATGCGTAGCTCCTGGTGCCTGTCAGCCGCGATTCATCCACGTGATCGAGAGCTGCAGCACCGTCGCGATCGAGACCCAGACGAAGTAGGGCACCTGCGCCGCGGCCACCCAGCGATGGTGTGGCCAGACGGCCACCATCATCCAGAGAATCGTGGACCAAACGAGGAGAATGTCGACCGCCGCGAGCGGCAGGTTCCGCATGCCGAACTGGATCGGCGTGAAGAGCAGATTCGCCACGAGGTTGATCGCGAACGGGAGGGCCACGACGAGTGGGAGCCGATCCCGGGCGGCCTGCACGAAGACGTAGCCGAACGTCGCGAGGATTCCGGGATAGAGCACCTGCCAGATGAGGCCGATCGTGCGCGGCGCGGGCGTCCACGACGGCTTGGCGAGGCTCTGATACCAGTCCATCCAGGGAACGTCTGGCATGCGTGGATCCCGTCGTGACGAGAGCCCCCGATGGCGGTGGGCTGGTACGATCGCGTCGTGATCATAGACACCCTCGCGCGGATTCCGCATGGCACGTAGCGTCGTCCTCGCCGGAGCGGCCCGTTGCCCGCGCTGCAGCCTGCCGCCGCGGTGGTGCACATGCCATGCCCTGCCGTCGGTCGAGACACGGCTTGCCGTCCATGTGCTCATCCATCGCGGTGAGACCCGCAAACCGTCGAGTACCGGCGCCCTTGTCGCGCGGACGGTGATCGGTGCGGCATCTCACGTGTATCAGCGGGCGACGCGATTCCACACCGCGCGCGGCGTTCCCGAGGCGCTCGTGCAGCCCCCCGGGGAGCTCTGGATCCTCCACCCGGGCGGCGAACCGCTCGACGTCGCGCGTGGCGTCGTTGCCGATCCTCCGGGCTGCCGCAGACGCGTGCTGCTCCTCGATGGCACCTGGCGGCAGGCGCGCGAAATGCTGCGCACCGTCGAAGGCCTCGGCAGGTGCGTGCGGCTGCCGGACGCCGGCGACGAGCCGGGGCGCTACTGGCTCCGTGACCAGCCGGCGGCGACGCACCTCTCCACCGCGGAGGCGCTCGCCGGCGTGCTGCGGAGCGTCGGTGAGTGCGAGGCGGAGCGGCGGCTCCGGCTCCACTTCGAACTGCACGTCTACGCCACCCTGCTCTCCCGCGGTCGTCGGGAGATGGCTGAGCGGTACCTCGGCCTTTCACCGCTGCTCACCGACGCACCGGAGATCGTCGACCAGCTGCATGCGAACGCACGCGCTGCGTCGGATTCGCCGGCAGCGTGACCACCACCATCGAGACCCGGGCCCAGGCATGACCATCGCGACCACCCTGACCGAGGCGCTCGTCGTCGTCGATCTTCAGAACGACTTCTGCCCGGGGGGCGCGTTGCCCGTACGGGATGGGGATGCGATCGTGCCACTCGTCAATCGCCTGCTGGAGCAGGCAGCCGTGCGCGTCCTGACGCAGGACTGGCATCCGGTCGGCCACCCGTCGTTCGCCGCCAGTCATGCTGGTGCCGCCCCGGGAGATCGCGCCATCGTGGGCGGCGTGGAGCAGACGCTCTGGCCGGTGCACTGCGTCCAGGGTACACCGGGCGCGATGTTCCACCCTGGCCTGCATGCCGACCGGGCCGACGTGGTCGTGCGGAAGGGGTTTCGACCCGAGATCGACAGTTACTCGGCATTCTTCGAAAACGACCGCACCACGCCCAGTGGTCTCGACGGCTATCTTCGGTCGCGCGGAGTCCGAGGTGTCGCCATCGTCGGTCTCGCGCTCGACGTGTGCGTCGCCGCATCGGCCGTCGATGCCGCTCGGCTCGGCTACGCGACGCGGGTGATCCTCGCCGCCTGCCGGGGCTCGATGTTCACGGTTCCCTGGCGGCTGCAACCGGCGCGATGCGGTCTGCCGGCGTCGTACTCGACACGGGCGACGAGCCGTCGTGATGCTCCGCGCGGGCCTGCGCGGGTCGGGCCCCGGGTGGGAATGGGAGCGAGCAGCTCGTCGATCGGGCTCGATGATCGCGTTTCGTCGGTCGATCGTGCGGGGTATAATCCGTGGGAAACGGCGACGACGGATCGTTTTTTGAAGACGTCCCACGGGACGCGGCACCCTGCCCTCGTGCGCGGAGGAGCGTCATGCCTTGCGAACCGCCCTCGCCCCGCGGCGATCGGAGCCCGCGTCTGAACCGGCGGGATGCCGTGCGGGCCGGGTCGATCGGCATGCTCGGCCTCGGGGAGCTTGCCCGGCTGCGGACCGCGGCAGGCGCGTCCGCTTCGCCGTCCCGCGCGGTCATCTTCATCTTCCTCTCCGGCGGCCTCGCGCAGCACGAGAGCTTCGACCCCAAGCCTGACGGGCCGCTCGACATACGGGGCGACTTTGCGGCGATCTCCACGCGGTCCGCCGGCGTGCGGGTCTGTGAACACCTCCCGATGCTCGCGGCACGAAGCGAGCGCTGGGCGCTGTGCCGCTCGCTCACCCACGGCTCCAACGAGCACAGCGCCGGCCATCACATCATGCTGACGGGCCGCTCCGACCTGCCCGCGGGATTCGATCCGAGCAGGCCGAAGGCGTCGGACTGGCCGTCGATCCCCGCCCTCGTGTCGTCCGTTCTTCCGGGGCGAGACATCCTGCCGCCGGCGATCGTGCTTCCCGAGAAGATCGTGCACCGCACGGGTCGCACCGTCCCCGGGCAGTTCGCGGGCATGCTGGGACGCACGCGTGATCCGTGGTTCCTCGAGTGCTCGCCGTACAATCCCGTCACCTACGGCGCCTATCCCGAGTATCTGTTTCACCACGCCACCGGGGCGGCGACGCAGGATTCGCTCGCCTTTCGGCCGCTCGAACTCTCGATTCCCCAGTCGCTCATGGAGGGGCGCCTGCTCGATCGGATCGGCCTGCGGGATCGTCTCGACCGGCAGCGGGCCGACCTCGAGAGGACCGCCGAGGAACGGTCGTTCGACCGCTATCGCGGGATGGCCACCTCGCTGCTTCTCGACCCGGACGTCTCCGGGGCGTTCGACATCACGCGGGCGGACCCGGCCCTGCGCCAGCGGTATGGCGAGAACGCATTCGGCTGGTCCCTCCTGCTGGCCGCGCGACTCGTGGAGGCCGGCGTCTCGCTCGTGCAGGTGAACCTCGGCAACAACGAGGCCTGGGATACCCATCAGTCGGCCTGGACGAACCTGCGGCGGTTCCTCCTGCCGCCGATGGATCGGGCCGTGTCGGCCCTGCTCGACGACCTCGGATCCCGTGGACTGCTCGAGACGACGCTCGTCACGATGGCGGGCGAATTTGGGCGCACGCCGAAGATCAGCACGCTCGCGGGAGCGACCGAGGCCGGGCGGGACCATTGGGGCCGTGTGCAGACGGCGTTCTTCGCCGGGGGCGGCGTGAGGGGAGGCGCGGTCGTCGGTGCGAGCGACCGTTTCGGCGGCGAACCGGCGAGCGATCCCCAGCGCCCCGAGGATTTCGCGGCGACGCTCTACCACGCCCTGGGCCTGCGGCCCGACACGGTGTGGCACGACGAGCTCGGCCGGCCGTTCCCGCTGAGTGACGGGCGGCCGATTCCCGGTCTGTGGGCCGGTGCCTGACGTCGGTCGGCCTACCGCCCCGCCATCCGACCCGTGGCTTCGCCCCCCCGGGACGACCTGCGACCGATTTGCGGGGTAAGGTTCCAAGGACGGTCGTCGCGCGTGACGGCCGCGGCATCCGGGCTGGAGAATCTGCCATGCGGTGTGGGCCAGACAGCCCATTGGGACGCGTTGTGTCGGCCGTGTGCCTCGCGATGGCGGTCGACGTGGGGTGGGCCCAAGCCACGGGTGGCACGGGAGCGGCGGCGGATCGTCCCTCCTCGGCGGCCACCGACGCGAGTGATGCGGGAACCATCGACATCACGAAAGACGGATTCGCGTCACGGGTGAATCGTGACACCGTCTATCGCAACGACCTCATCGCCCAGAGGCTCGTGCCGGTGCCTCGATCGGAGCGGAAGGCCGGTCACGTTTACTTTCGCTTCCATTCCGGTCTCGCGCGACACGTGTGGAGCATCGCCACCGCCGACGGCGGATTTCGCTACGCGCTCGGCCCAGGATCGGTCCAGCAGACGCGGCAGTTCGACCCGCGCGGCTCGACGGAGGAGCGGCAGCGGGCGCTTCAGGCACGGGCGCCCGAGATGGCACGCCTGCTCGAGATCCAGGGTACCCTGCCGACGGTGATCCTCGGTGCAGATGAGCGCTGGAATGCGCATGTCGGGTCGAGCGTCGCGAGCGTTTTCGATCTCGATACCGGCCGTCGTTGGGAATGGCACGGCATCGACCCCGTCGGCGTGATCCACAGCGGCGGTCCGCGCTGGGCGCGACAGGGTTCGGCGTATGGACCGGTCGACCCCGTCCGGCCCCCGGTCCTGCCGGTGACCGCCGCCTTCTGTCCCTGCCCGTAATTCCGCCCGGCAACCCCCAGCTTCCAGGCCGCCGATTGGCCTTCCGCCGGTCGGCACCTCCCGGTACCCTCCCTCGCCCCGACGACGGAGGTTGCCCATGATCTCGCCGCGATGCGCCGCTGGCCTCCGCAGCCCTCGATGCACCCTGTGGCTCACCCCCCTGCTGCTCGCGTGGGGCTCCGCTACGGTGCGTGCGGATGACGCCCCACCGCCACGTGAACTGGCGATGCGGATGGAGAGCGAACTCTTCGCCAACGGCGGCGACAAGCCGGTCGCCCGCAGCCTGACGCTCTTTCGTGACGGCGTCGCCTGGGATTTCCTCGAACTGCCCGGCGACGATGACGACAAGACCCTGCGGCTCGTCGAGGTCGTCCTGCACGATCCTGCCCGCGATCGCGTCGTGGTGATCGATCCGAAGCGCAACGTCAAGACGCAGATCGAGACCGTGCGGCTCGAGCGGCTGGCCGTATCGTTGGCCTCGTGGGCCCGGCGCGACGACGATCGGAGAGTGCGCTGGGCCGGTGGACCGGATTTCGACGAAGGGCTGACGAAAACGGACACCACGCTCGAGCTCGCCGGTCCACGGGTGCGCTATGCGGTCGCGCATGCACCGGCGCCGTCGAACGAAGCGGCCATGGCCTACCGCGAGTTCGCCGACACGGCGCTGCTGCTGCGAGCGCTCCTGCATCCGGGTGGCCTGCCGCCGTTTCCGCGGCTCGCGCTCAATCGCCACCTCGAGACGGCCGGTGCCATCCCGTGCGAGGTGACGCTCGAGATGGATTCGCGATTCGCGTCGCTCGGCGGTCGCACGGACCGGATGACCTGTCGCCATCGCCTCCATCCGCGCCTCCTCACCAATGACGCGGCCAAGATCGACGATGCCGCCGCCCGGAGTGCCGCTGCGGAGGCCGTCGCGCTCGCGGCCTTCGTCGAGCGGATCGTCCCGCCGGAGGAGTGACGCCCCGCGGCGTGAGCCGAAGGCCGGCGCCGTCTCTCGTCGGCATCCCGCGCGCGATCGTCACAACAGGCGTGATCCGCGAAGCTTCGCCCGCCCCGAAGATCGGCGGGCCCGCCGGACGATGTTGCCTATGGCTCGTATCTTTCCTGACCGCGCGACTCGCCCAGGGTGCAGGAGGCGGAACGCGATCGGGAAACCTGTCGAACGGGGGGACGGGGGGCCGCGGGTGCACGCTCACGGACCAAGGCCGTGGCGGCGACGTTGACATTTGTACATGCGTTTCGGTACGTTCACGCACAACATCCATATCAAGGAACGGAGGCTTTCGATGCTGGTGCTGTCCCGCAAACAAAACGAACGGATTCGAGTGGGTGACTCGGTGGTGGTGACGGTGGTCCGAGTCAGTGGCGACAAGGTGCGGATCGGGATCGAGGCTCCGCCGGAGGTGCGGGTGCTGCGCGACGAACTCGAGGATGAGTGCCTCGGTCCGGTCGTTCTCGATGCCTCGGCCGAGTTGCCGATCCCGCGGCTGCTGGGAGTCGCCGGCTGACGACCGGCCGACGGACCCGCGATGCACGCGAGACGGAGTGTGGCCACCACGTCCTCCCGGCACGAGTCCCTCCTGAACCAGACGGCGCCCGGGGGGGCCCCCCCCCCCCGCCGGGGGGGGGGGGGGGGGGGGGGCGGGTGGGGGGGGGTGTGGGGCGGGGGGGGGGGGGGGGGGGGGGGGGGGGGGGGGGGGGGGGGGGGGGGGGGGGGGGGGG
>JBJTBO010000330.1:0-2052 GCA_046091445.1 Planctomycetaceae bacterium
GCCGACTCCGGGCGCGTGGTGATCTGCGGCACCGACATCGGGTCGCTCCCGGAACCGGCCCGCGACCGCGTGCGAGCCGACAGGCTCGGCCTCGTCTTCCAGCAGTTCAACCTCCTGCCGGGCTTCACCGCGCTCGAGAACGTCCTCGTGGCCATGGCGTTCGGCTCCGGACGGGCCGATCGGGGCAGGGCGACCGACCTGCTCTCCGCCGTCGGGCTCGGCCACCGTCTGCACCACAAGCCCGCCGAACTGAGCGTCGGCCAGCAGCAGCGCGTCGCCGTCGCGCGGGCGCTCGCCAACCGTCCCCGGATCGTCCTCGCCGACGAACCGACGGCGAGCGTCGACGCCGCCCACCAGCAGCAGGTGATCGACCTCCTGCGCACCACCTGCACCGAGCACGGCGTGGCCCTGCTCGTGGTGACGCACGCCCCCGAGGTCGCGGGGCAGTTTCCCCACCGACTCCTTCTCGAAGACTTCAACCGCGCCGCCCGGACGCCGGCGCGCTAGCGCCGCCGCCGTGCATGCACGCGTGCCCCCAGTTCCACATCCGGCCTCCCGCAGCGTCACCCCATGAGTCTTCTCGGCATCGCCTGGCGCACCATCCGGCAGCGGCTCTTCACGAGCCTCCTGACGTCAATCTCGCTCGCGCTCGGCGTGGCGCTCGTCGTCGCCACGCTCATCACGGCGGGCGTCGTCAAGCGGGCGTTCGCGAGCGGGGGCGGCCTCGGCTACAACATGATCGTCGGCGCCAAGGGGAGCCCGCTCCAGCTGGTGCTCAACAGCGTCTACCTCATCAGCCGGCCGATCGAGAACATTTCCTGGGACTTCTACCGGGAGTTCCTGCCGGCGGCGGAGCGGCCGGACGGCATGCCCGGGCGCTATGCCGCCAGCGTGCAGACGGCCGTCCCACTCTGCATGGGGGATTACTTTCGCGGCTACCGCGTGATCGGCACGAACGCCGCCTACTTTGACCGCATGACGACCGTCGACGGGGGTCCGTTCCGCTTCGCGGCCGGCGTCAACTTCCGCGACGACGACTTCTTCGGAGGCGTCCTCGGCCACGAGGTGGCACGACGCCTCAGCCTCGCGGTCGGCGACACGTTCTCGCCCACGCACGGGGCCGACGACGGCGCGGTGCACGATCCCTTTCGCGTCACGGGCATCCTGGCCCGCACCGACACGCCCGTCGATCGCGGCGTGTACGTCAACATGGAAGGCTTCTTTCTCCAGGAGGGCCACGCAAAACCCGTGGACGGCGCGTCCGATTCGACGACACCCGCGACGCAGGCGCCGCCGGCGGGCGGAGGCGGCCGGCCCGCGCCCCTGCCCGACGCCCAGCGTGAAGTCACCGCCGTTCTCGTCACGACCGCGTCGATTCCCGGCCTGCCGGCGGAACTCATGGCGATGGGCCTCAAGCAGGCGATCAACGAGGGGCGCGACGGGCAGGCTGCCGAGCCGGTCCGCGAAATCCGGCAGCTGCTCGACCTCTTCGTGCGGCCGCTCGAGCTGCTCTTGCTCCTGGTGACGGCGCTCGTCGTCATCGTGTCGGCGATCGGCATCCTCGTGAGCATGGTGGGGTCGTCGCTCGAGCGGAGCCGCGACGTGGCGATCATGCGGGCGCTGGGCGCGCGTCGCAGCCACGTCCTCGCCACGGTCCTCATCGAGGCGGTGCTCCTGGCGGTGGCGGGGGGGCTCGCCGGCTGGGTGCTCGGCCACCTCCTGGTCGCCGCGATTGGCCCGCTCATCACGACCAACGCGGGCGTCTCGGTGGGCGTGCTCTCGGGGGCTCCGCTGGCCGAATTGCTGCTCGTGCCGGCGCTCGTGCTCCTGGCGGTCGGCGCGGCCCTCCTGCCGGCGATCGCGGCGTATCGCACGGACGTGGCCCGCTGGCTGCAGGGCCCGGGCTGACGGCCGGGCGACACGGCGACGCGGGCCGGTGTGGATCGGGCCGCGATCCGCCTTGCGGCCCGCCCCATCGCGGGCCTTACAATGGGGCGATGAGGCGTCGATTCCGCGTGGCCGATCGTGACCGCACCGACCTCCGGGGGCCGC
>JBJTBO010000331.1:0-4193 GCA_046091445.1 Planctomycetaceae bacterium
CGAAGCCCGACGCAGCCGTGCTCGAGGCCACCGAGCAGGCGGCGCTCAAGGGGGTGCTGACGCGCGAGGAACAGGCCGCGCTGACACCGCAGGCCGTTCTGGACACGCTCCTCGCGGGCAACGAACGCTTCGTCCGCAACGATCTCACGCAGCGGAACCACTCGCAGCGAATTCGTGAGGCCTACGCGGGGCAGTTCCCCAAGGCCGTGGTGCTTTCCTGCCTCGACAGTCGGATCCCGGTCGAGGACGTGTTCGACCGTGGGATCGGCGACATCTTCGTGGCGCGGGTCGCCGGCAATTTCGTCAACGAGGACATCCTCGGGAGCATGGAGTTCGCCTGTCACGTGGCCGGCGCAAAATTGATCATGGTGATCGGCCACACGAACTGCGGTGCCGTGAAGGCCGCGATCGACGACGTCAAGCTCGGCAACATCACGCCGATGCTCGCCAAGATCAGGCCCGCGATCGAGCGCGGCAGGCCGTTTGATGGCCGCAAGGCCAGCGACAATCCCGCGTACGTCGCCCATGTCTGCCGCGAGAATGTCCGGCTGGCGGTGGAGGCCGTCCGGCAACGCAGCGAAATCCTGCGCACGATGGAGACGAAGGGGGAAATCAAGATCGTCGGAGCCTACTACGACCTCGGCTCGGGCACGGTCTCTCGACTGCCGTAGCCACACGCGGGCGAGTGCCCAGGCCCCGGTCATGGCCCATCCGATGAACCTCAGCGAACTCCTCGAGGCCAGGCGTGGTCGGCCGACCGAGCAGGCTGCCGCCCGCAAGATCGCGACCTTCGCCGTCATCCCTGCAGCGATGCTCGGTCTGCTCGGCGGCACCCAGTTGGTGGACGTGGCCGAGCCGATGGGAAGGCTCGTGTGGGTCTGCGCTGCGTGCGCGTGTGGGGCCGGCTTCGGCACGGCGTTCCTCGTGATGGGGCTCTACCGCCTGTTCGGCTTTCAGCCCGTCGCCATGCTCGCGGATGCTTTGGTGGGCGTGTTCTACGGCCTCCTCATGGGTGGGGCGCTGGCGATGGGGCTCGCAACGCTGCGGCTCGTCACGCCCCGGCAGATGATGTGGCCGCTCCTGGCGATCCCGCTCGGTGCCGTCGCCGTGCCCCTCGTGCGGGCCTGGCGATCGAGGCACGACCCCAGCACTACCAACGGGCCCGAGTAAATCGCCACCTCGGTCCAGCACGAGCGCGAAGGAGTGGCACTGGATTTCGTAACGCATTCGGCTCCGCTGGCCGAGAGATCAATGCGCGGCGGGCCGTTCGCGGAACACGATGCGGATCGGTTCGGCATGATTTCGAGGCGGAAGCGGCACGAGCACGAAGTCGTCGGCGATCACCGGCTTCCATTGCATGCCCGCGACGACGGCCATCCTGCCGATCCGTCGCGGCAAAAACTGTACGATCGGTCGGCCACCCCGCTGAGAGCCGTTCGTGTTCACTGGTGCGAACGAGGCTGCGCCGCTGAGGGGCGTGATCTCGAGCGTGAATTCGCCATCGTGCTCGAGGAGCTTCTGGCCGAAGGCTTGCGTGCCTGGGGCCATGCGCGCCTCCCAGGCAGGGTCACCATAGAAGGCCACGACGTCACGATCGAACGACAGGCCCCGCTCGTCATCGGGTGCGGCGTTCGTCGTGAGACGATGGATGAGGGCGTGATCGTTCGCATGGAAGGCCTCGCAGGCCGTGAACCGCCCCGGCTGTTCGAGGAAGTAGTCGAGCACGCCCCAGCCGGCGTAGCCAAACCATGTCGGCACGGTGTAGCCGATCATCTGCCGCACGCCGGCCGACTTCATAAAGGCGAGCGCGAGGGCATCGCCGCCGTCGATGTGGCCCGCAAGGCAGTTGCCGACCGGCAGCCAGATCTTCGGGTTCCCGGATGCGATCGCGACCCTGTTGCCCGCCGTATCGATTGCCCACAGTGCACCGGCACCCGAGTGAAAGTGGCCGTTTTCGTAGCGAAATCCAATCTGCCAGTCCCGCTCGGTCGCGTGGCCGCTGGTCACGAACAGATCGGTGACGCCATCGTTGAGCCGGCCGGCCAGGGCCGCGGTCGTGTCATCCGGCCCGCGTTCCTCGCGAGGCTCGCCGCCGGATGCTTTGCGGACCACGCGGTTTTTTTGCAGTTCGCAGTACCACACGCCTTCGACCACACGGTCGAGCGCCACCTCGGTGCCCGCGGTCACGTGCTGCACAACGAGCGGTTCGGATGTCTCGGCGATGGCGAGAGCGTTGGCGTGGTCGAAGCCGGTGAGGATGCCCCAGAGGACGTCGCCGTAGGGGTCGCCATCGAGCGAGCGGGTGAGCCGATGAACGCCGGCCACGAACGCGCGCGTGGCCTCTTCCGACCGCGCGACGAAGCAGGCGTACCGCGGCATGCGCGTAGCGAGCATCGCGGCCGCCTCGAAGGGAGATGCCTTCCAGGTGATCACGACAGGGTTGCGATCGTGATGCTTGGTTTCGAGTGCGGCGACGACGGCATTCCAGGCCGGAATCGCCTGCGTCTCCTCTGAGACGACGATTGCGTAGTCGACCGTCGAGTCGCTCCCTTGGCACAACGCCGCCCAGAGCACGTTGGCGAAAACCAGCGCGAGAAGCACGCGGGTGCTCTGCAGCCGGGAGCACGTTGCGGGCATCATGCAAAAGCCCTGCGGAGAAGGGCGAGGCTCTCGGGGACCGCGGTGGCCGGGTCGTCCTTCCCCTCGAACTCGAGTGATACCCATCCGCGATACCCGCTTGTTCTCAGGATCTTCGCGACGCGGTCGTAGTCGATATCGAGCGTGTACCACTTACCTCCGCCGAAGTAGGTCTTGGCCTGCACCAAACATGCCTTCGGCGCGATCCGCTCCATTTGCGGGTACACGTCCTCGAGAAAATTGCCCGTATCGAGCGTGACACGGAGCCAGGGCGAGTTGACGGCGTTGACGATTCGCATCACACCCTCGGCCGTACGGCCTAAGCCCCAGTGGTTCTCGAGGCCGAGGACGACGCCGCACTCCTCGGCCCTTGGCAGGCATTGCTCGAGCGCCTCGATCACCCAGCCGAACGCCACCTCGTCGTCGGCATGGCCGGGAAGCCTCGGCTCGATCCCCTTGTTGGCCATGAGCGCGTCGAAATCCTTCGACGTACCCCAACGGCCCGTGTTGACGCGCATCGTGGGAATACCGAGGCGGAAGGCGAGGTCGATGGAGTGACACGTCTTCTCGACGTTCTGTCGGCGCACGGCTCCGTCGGGTGACACGAATCCCTGATGTGTCGAGAAGCCGCAGAGTGCAAGGCCGAGCGCGTGGGCCTGCCGCTTGAGTCGTTGAAGGCGGCCGTTCGATTCGTCGCCGGCCATCTGGACCTGCAAAATCTCGACACCGTCGAAGCCCATCTGCGCCGCATGGTCGATGCATCGCTCGATTGGTGTCGGCGTGTCGCGAAACTGCCAGAAGGAGTACGTGGACACCGCGAATCGCGCGGCCGTGGCCGCCTCGAGGCCGAGTGTGGGGGCCGCCGGGAGCGTTGCGACGGCGGCCGTCGCGGCGAGAAAGCGACGGCGTTCCATGCCGGATCTGCTCATGACCGTGTCCCGTACACGTGGCGACCAGAAAAGAGAGCCCGAAGGGTACCGGTCGAGTCTATCTGCCTGGAGTGGGTTGAGTCCGGGCGCGGAAATAGCCCGCTCATCACTTCGCGTTGGAGAGCCCGGTGCCGACGAAGGGCATCGGCTGGGCTTCAGCAACGAGCTCGCTTTGCCCCGCGAGGGAAATCACAGAGCGGCACGCTCTGCGTCGGCTCCGCGAGAACGTCCGCGAGTGTGGTCGATGAAAATGCTTTTTCCATGGTGGCTAGTGCGTCATCGAGCCGCTTGTGGAGCGGGCAGAGCCGCTTTCCATGGGCTGCCAGGCCGAGCGGGCAGGTGCGTATCCGTTGGATCGGGTCGACGGCCTGGACTATCTCGAGGATCCGCAGCTTTTCCGCCGACTTCGCGAGGGTGAAGCCGCCGCCGATGCCTCTGCGGCTGGCGACGAGCCCCACGCGCACGAGCTGCTGCATCACCTTCGAGAGATAGGCCGACGGCACTTTCGTGGTGGCCGCGATCTGGTCGAGCGTATGGGGGCAGTCCGGCTCTGCGGCGAGGTACGTGGCGGCTCGCAGGGCGTATTCGACCGTCTGGGAAAGCACGAAAACCTCCCGGAGATAGCTA
>JBJTBO010000332.1:0-6842 GCA_046091445.1 Planctomycetaceae bacterium
CGCCCGCCCGGCGCGAGGCAGGCTGCGGCGATCTCGAACATCTGCCGCAACTCGTTCGTGGTGCGGAAGTCGGGCGTCACCTCCGAGAGGATGACAAGCCCGTACTCGCGCGCGAGATCGCCGCGTGACGCGAACACGTCCCGCTCGATGACCCGCACCGGAAGCGACGCTTTTCCGGCCTCCTCCCGCAGGATCGCGGCGAACCGGCTGGACAGCTCGACCGCATCGACGGGATGGCCCCGCCGCGCGAGCGCAATCGCGTTGCGGCCCGTGCCCGCGCCGATGTCAAGCACGCGGCAGACGGCCGGTGACGAGGCCTCGGCGGCGACAGCCGTCACGCGCGCGTCGGCCGTGGTGCCGAAGTAGGGCGGTTCGCGCGTCGCCACCCAGTGGTCATAGGTGGCCGCCAGCGACGCCATCTGCGGGGTCACGGTGTAGGTGACCTTCAGCCCCACCGGCGACTCGTACGTGATGAGGATTTCCGCGCGTGGCGACGCGGCATTCGCCGCCGTGATCTGGCCTGCGAGCACGCTCCTCAGATGGGCCTGATCCTGGGCACTGAACGTGACGCCGAGTGCCGCGAACGACCGCTCGCAGAGGGCCTGATAGTCGTCGAGGAGCGCGGGCGCGGCGGGCAGACGGATCTGGCCGCTCGCAACCGCGCGGCGGAGGAGCCGGCGTGTCATCGCCGGACGGAGCGCGTCGGGCTCGATCATGGTGCGAGCCCCAGCACGAGAACGTCACGGTTGACAAGCGACGCCACGAGCACGCGGGCAACCGCCGCCAGCCGCTCCGGATCAAGCCCGACGGCGGGATCCCGCGCGGCCTCGGCCACGATCGCGCGCAGCGTGCGGCGGCCGTCCATGAGGCGCGCCAGCGCGGCCTGCGCGCCGTCGAGCGAGAGCCGCCAGTCGTAGCGGAAGACGTCGCCGCCATCGAGGCCGCAGCGGTGGCGGAAGTGCGGCACGGCGTCGAGCACGGCTGGGGATGCGAGGTCGATCGCGTACGTCGCCCGCGGCCGGTCGGCCCGGCAGGCGGTGAAGAAGTGACAGGCGTTGCGGGTATTGAGCCGCTCCATGACGCCCCAGCGCCGCCTGTCGGGGAGTGCCGCCACGGCTTCGTAAAAACCGCCTCGTGGCGGCGGGGGAGGCTCGTACGACGATTTCAGGAACCACTCCTGGAAGACGAGGCCCGCGGAGGCGACGAGGTCGAGGCAGTCGTCCACCGTGTAGCTGCGGTCGCGGCCGTGGAGGAAGGTGTCGACGAGCCCCGCGTCGAAGCGCAGGTCAGGGGCGAACGAGAGATAGCTTCGCACGGGGTGGTCCGTGGGCAGAAGCGAGATCGCCTCCTTCACCGTGAAGAGCGAGACCTCGTTCTGCTCGAGGCCGATCTCGCGGAACACCGCCTGCATGATCTCGACGCCGATCCTGCCGTAGCGGGCGTAGAGCATGATCGCGGCCACGCCGTCGTGCGTGAGGCAGCCGGCGAGCGCCCGCATGCCGGTCTCGGGCGAGGCCATGTGGTGGAGCACGCCGGTGGAGACGACGAGGTCGTACTCGCGGGAGAGCGTGGCGACCTCCTCGATCGGCAGCCGGTGCAGCTCGAGGTTGTCGAGCGCGTACTTCTTCTTGAGGAAGCGGTGGTGGTCGAGCGACGCGGCACTGACATCGATCGCCACGACCCGCGCGCGTGGGTTCGTGAAGGCGAACACGGCCGCCTGGCTGCTCCCGCAGCCGGCGACGAGGATGTCGAGATCGGCCCTCGGGTCACGGTCGGGCCAGAACATGCGATGGGCATGGCTCGGGTCGAACCACTGCCAGCTGCCGGCGAGCCAGGCGGGCAGATCGACGATCGGCTCCGGGTACACCCATTTTTCGTATTGGCCCGAGACGACGTCGGCGAGCGGGTTGGCGGACATGTTGAGACAGGCTCCAGGGAGTGACGCCGACGATCTGAGGTCCGATTCGGCGCACGCGGAGCAGCGGGTCGGCGGCGGCCGTGATGTCTTGCACGGCCGCGTGCGTGGAGTTGGTCAGCCGACCAGTTCGGCGATCGGCTTGGCCTGGCCCTCGACGAGGTGCTGCGGCCGGCCGTGGAGGTCGTCCACCGTCGTCCGCTGTGCGTCGATGCCCAGGTGGTGGAAGAGCGTCGCGTAGACCTCGCCGAACGTGACGGGACGCGCCACCGCCTCCCCGGCGATGCGGTCGGTCGCGCCGATCACCTGTCCGTGCCGCATGGTGCCGCCGAACATGAGGGCACAGTTCACCTGCGGCCAGTGATCGCGGCCCACGATGGGGCTGATCTTCGGCGTCCGGCCGAACTCCCCCCACACCACCACGGCGCAGTCGTCGGCCAGGCCGCGCTCGTGCAGGTCCTCGACGAGTGCGCTGACGCACCGATCGAAGATCGGAAACTCCTCGGCCTCGCGGACGAAGATCGAGTTGTTCGCACGGCCCTCGACGTTCACACCGCCGTGCCAGTCCCACTTGCTGTAGTTGAGCGTGACGACCCGCACGCCCGCCTCCACGAGACGACGTGCGACGAGCAGGCTCTGCGGCACGCGCGGCGCGCCGTTGCTGTCGATCATGACCTTGGGGTCGCCGGTGCCATAGCGCTCCACGATCCGCGGGTCCTCGCGGGACAGGTCGAGGGCCTCGGCGACCCGCGACGACGTGAGGAGCCCCATCGCCTGCTCGGTGGAGGCGTCGTAGCCCGCCATCATGCCGGTCGTGTCGATGTCACGGCGCAGCGTATCGAGGCTGCGCATCAGCGTCGTCCGGTCGGCGAGCCGGTCGAGCGTGACGCCGTTGAGCACGAGGTCGCGTCGCGAGTCTCCGAGCGGGCGCAGCGGCGAGTGGGCCATCCCCAGAAAGCCCGGCCCGGGCTCGTTGTAGGGTCCGTGGGTGCACTGATAACAGAGGCTGACGAACGGGGGTGACTCGAGGCGGGCTGCCCCCTCGAGCTTCGACACGACCGTGCCGAACTGCGGCCATCCCCCGGAGGGCTTCGGGCGGCGCGGATCGCGGCCGTTGAAGACCTGCACGGCGTCGTGGTCGGCCTGGTTCCCGATGATCGAGCGGATCACGGTGAGCTTGTCGGCGCATCCGGCGAGCCGTGGGAACGCCTCGCAGATCTGGAAGCCGGGCACGTTGGTGGCGATCGGCCGCCACGGCCCGGCGATCTCCCGCGGCGCGTCGGGCTTGAGGTCGAACATGTCCTGGTGCGGCGGTCCGCCGACCAGGTAGATCATGATCACCGACTTGGGCCGTGGGCCCCCCGTGGCCGCCTCCGCCTTCAGGAGCGACGGCAGGCTCCAGCCGCCCGTTGTTCCCAGGGCGGCGAGCGTCCCGACCCGGAGCACGTCTCGGCGCGACACGCCGTCGCAGAACGCACCTCCGCGCTGGCGTGGACCGGCGATCGCAAGCATGGTGCCCTCCCGACGTCGAGCGATTGCAGACGGGGTCGCTTCGCTCGCCCTCGATCGTACCTCACCGCCACGCCGTGGCGGAAACCCACCTTCCCGCCATAGGCTTTCGGCAGGCTCCCCGCTCTCTCGCGAATCGGCCGCCGTGTCCCGGTCACTTTCCGCCTCGGCACGAGAACCGGTCGACGTGCTGCTCGTCGGCAGCGGCATCATGTCGGCGAGCCTGGCGGCCCTGCTCAAGTGCCTCGAGCCGCGGCTGTCGATCCGCGTCCTCGAGGTCACCCCAGGTCTCGCACGCGAGGCATCCGACGGCTGGAACAACGCCGGCACCGGCCATGCCGGACTCTGCGAGCTGAGCTACACGCCGGCCCGCGAGCCCGATGGGAGCGTTCGCATCGAGCGGACGCTCGGGATCTTCGAGCAGTTCGAGCACTCGCGGCAGTTCTGGGCGCACGCCGTCAGGAGCGGGATGGTGGGGCCGCCGGCGACCTTCATCCACGCCGTGCCGCACGTCTGCTTCGTCCAGGGGCGGGCTGACGTCGACTTCCTGATCGCCCGCTACGAGGCACTCCGCGCGCATCATTTCTTCAGACCGATGCAGCTCACGACGGATGCCACCACCGTCGCCGCGTGGGCGCCGCTCGTGATGGAGGGCCGGCCGGCTGCACCGGTCGCGGCCACGCGAGTGGACGGTGGCACGGAGCTGCATTACGGACTGCTCGCCCGGCAGCTCCTCGAGTGGCTCGGCGGCCAGGAGGGGTGCGTGGTGGAGACGGGCCGTCGTGTGACGGCGTTGCGGCGGGACGAGGAGGCGTGGCGTGTCCGGGTGACGGACGTCGCCACCGGCGAGCGGATGACGCACCGGGCCCGCTTCGTGTTCGTGGGTGCCGGTGGCGGCAGTCTGCCGCTGCTCCAGTCGAGCGGACTCGCCGAGGCGGCGGGGCTCGGTGGATTTCCGATCGGGGGACAGTGGCTGGTCTGCGACGACCCGGCGATCGTGTCGCGTCACGTGGCGAAGGTGTACGGCGCGACGCCCCCGTCGTCACCGAGCTTGGGCGCTCCCCACCTCGACCTCCGCCGTCTCGACGGGCGGCCGCAGCTGCTCTTCGGCCCGTTCGCGTCGTGGACCACGCGATTCCTCAAGCAGACAGGGCGATGGACCGACCTGCCGTGTTCGCTGCGACCCGACAACGTGGGCACGCTCCTGCGGACAGCCGTGCGGAATCGCCCCCTCGTGCGGTATCTGATCGCGGAAGGTTTGCAACGGATGGAGCGTCGGATGGACGCGCTCAGGCTCTTCTATCCACTGGCACGCACCGCCGACTGGCGGCTCGTCGAGGCCGGCATTCGCGTGCAGACGCTGAAGCCGTCCGACCGCGGCACCGTGTCGTTTGGCACGGAGGTCTTCGCCGCCCGGGATCGGTCGCTCGCGGCACTCCTCGGCGCGTCGCCCGGCGCCTCGGTCTCGGTGAACATCGCGCTCCAGACGATCCGCACCTGCCTGCCCCACCTGCTCGGATCGGGGGAGGCACGGGCTCGGATGTCGAAGATGATCCCCATGTATGACGTGGACCTCACGCAGCCGGCTCACGCCGCGCTCTACGAGCGGTGTGCCGGCGAGGCGGACGACGTCCTCGGCCTCACGTCGGGCGAGCGCTGAGCGCCGCCTGGTCCGCCGGTGTCCACCGAAAAACGTGCTGCACACGCGACCTGGTGGTTGCAGGCCAACTGTCGACAGTTTACGCTGCCGCGTCGCGACGGTGGGGACGCAGTGGGCGGGACTGCGTGTGCGTGGCTCCTGCCGGCGGCCTGACGGAAGCCCACAGGGACAACCAGGATGAACATCGTCGTCACCGATCACTCCTTCTCCGATCTCGCGATCGAGGAGGCGGTGGCGGCGCGGGTGGGTGCGCGCGTCATCTCCGCGCAGACCAAGCATCCCGCGCGGCTTGTCGAGGCGGTGGCGGACGCGGACGCCGTGATCACGCAGTTCGCGCCGGTGAACGCCGACGTGATCGCCGCGATGCGGCGGGCACGCGCGATTGTCCGCTACGGCATCGGCGTGGACAACGTCGACCTCGCCGCCGCGAAGGCCCGTGGCATCCCGGTGTGCAATGTGCCCGACTACTGCATCGACGAGGTCGCCGACCATACGCTTGCGTTCATCCTCGCGCTCACGCGGCAGGTGGTGCCGCAGAGCCGACTCGTGCACGAGGGCGGCTGGAAGCTTGTCGCCCCGCCCGGCAGCTTTCGAACGCTCGCCGGCATGACCTGCGGCGTCGTGGGGTTCGGACGGATCGGCCGCGCCGTCGTGCGACGGCTCGTCGCCTTCGGCGGCCGCGTGCTTGTGAGCGATCCGGCCGCTTCGGCCGAGGCGATCACTGCCCACGGCGCGGAACCGGCGACGCTTCCTGTACTGCTCGCGACGAGCGATCTGGTCACGCTCCACTGTCCGTCACTGCCCGAGACCAAGGGCATGATCAACGGCACGACCCTCGCGACGATGCGTCCGGGTGCCATCGTCGTGAACCTCTCACGGGGCGACCTCGTCGATCCCGACGCGCTCGTCAAGGCGCTCGATGCCGGTCACGTGGCTGGCGCGGCCCTCGACGTCTTCCTTCCCGAGCCGATTCCAGCCAAGCACCCGATCCTGGGCCGCGACAACGTCATCCTTGCGCCGCACGTGGCGAGCGTGAGTGCCGCGGCCGTGCAGCGGCTGCGCACGACCGCGGCCGAACTGGCCGTGGCGTCCCTGCGCGGGGCGCCGCTGCCGTCGATCGTCAATGGCGTGACGACGGTTCGGGCCGTCCCCGCCTGAGTCCTGACCAGAGGAGCCGAGCATGCACGCCACACCCCGGTCGCACGCGCTTGCGCTCGTGATCGTCTGCCTCGGGCACGCTGGCCGCGTCGTCCTCGCGGCCGACCCGCCGCCGGCGGGCGGTGTGGTCGACCTGTCGCTCACCGTCGGGGGCGACCTACCGTGCGTCTGGCCGGCTGGCATGACGCCCTTCGCGGTCGTGCCCACCGCGACGTTCGGCCGCACCGGGCGCCATCGCGACATGCTCGTGATCGACGAGCACACGGGCACGCAGTGGGATGCGCCGGCACACTTCGTCCCGCCACCCGACTCCGGACTCGAGGGCGCAGGACCGATGGGAGCGGTCACCGGCGAGAAGGTGCCGGCGTGGCAGTTCTGCGGCGAGGCGTGCGTGATCGACCTCACCGCGCATCGGGACGCGGCCGCACCCGGCGAGAGCTTCCTCATCGGCCCCGAGCACGTCCGCGAGTGGGAGCTTGCGCACCGCCCCGTGGGACCCGGCGACGTCGTCTGCTTTCGTACGGGCTACACCGACACCTATTACAGGCCCTTTCCGGCGGGGGACCGCTTCGTCTCCGAGGCGCTCCGCAAGAAGGCACC
>JBJTBO010000333.1:0-6562 GCA_046091445.1 Planctomycetaceae bacterium
CACCGCCGAGTAGTCGTTGACGCGATCGTAGGTGGCTTCGCCGATGCTCACGCGTGAGTCTCCTTGGATTCAGTCGTTGCCGTTGTGCGATCGTCAAACCGGGTAGCTCGGGGTCGGCGGACGCTCGAGGAGCATGGGGCCCCCGCGGCCCACGCGACGAGACCTCTGCCGCCCCGAGCGGGCCCCGCTCGTCATCGAATTCAAATCCGCCTTTTTTCGAGTTGCATGTTGAGAGCGAGCCCGCGGATCTCGTTGGTGAGCACGTCGAAGCTGGCCGGAGTGCCCGCCTCGAGCGTGTTCTCCCCCTTCACCATGCTCTCGTAGATCTTCGTGCGTCCTTCGACGTCGTCGCTCTTCACGGTGAGGAGTTCCTGCAGGATGTACGCCGCCCCGTAGGCCTCGAGAGCCCAGACCTCCATCTCCCCGAACCGCTGCCCGCCGAACCGGGCCTTCCCGCCGAGCGGCTGCTGCGTGATGAGGGAGTACGGACCGGTCGAGCGGGCGTGCACCTTGTCGTCGACGAGGTGGTGGAGCTTGAGCATGTAGATGTAGCCCACCGTGGTCTCCTGCTCGAGCGGCTCTCCCGTCCGCCCGTCGAAGAGCTGCGCCTTGCCGTGCTTCGGCAGGCCCGCATCCGCCAGCACCTGGTTGATGTCGTCCTCGCTCGCACCGTCGAAGACGGGGGTGATCGCCTGAAAGCCGAGCACCTTCCCGGCCCAGCCGAGATGCGTCTCGAGAATCTGCCCGACGTTCATCCGGCTCGGCACGCCGAGCGGATTGAGCAGGATCTGCACCGGGGTGCCATCGGCCAGGAACGGCATGTCCTCCTTGGGCAGGATCTTCGCGATGACGCCCTTGTTGCCATGACGCCCCGCCATCTTGTCACCGACCGAGATCACCCGCTTGGCCGCGACGTAGACCTTCACCATCTGAAGCACGCCGGGACGCAGCTCGTCCCCCCGCTTCATGCTGTTGAGCCGCCGATCGCGCGCGTCGATCGCCTCTTCGACCGCGGGCCACATCGTCTTCACGAGCTTGTCCACCGCAGCCCGCCGCTCAGGCGAACGGATGTCGATCTCGTCCGGCTTGAACGCGGCAGCCCGCTCGGCCACGACCTTGTGATCGAGGTCGCGGACCAGGCGGCTGCCGTCCTCGGCGAGGAGCGGCTTCTGCAGCACCTTCTCGACTTCGGCGACCAGGGCGCCGAACGTCTCCGCGATCCGGAGGTTCCCCGCGCTCTCCGCCTCCTTGAGCTGCTTCTGAAACTCCCGGCGCTCGTCCTCCGACAGGCTCATCTGCCTCGAGAACTTCTCGGTCGCGATGACGATTCCCTCGACGCCCGAAGGCACCTCGAGCGAATCGTTCTTCACGTCCTCGCCGGCGCGTCCGAAGATCGCGTGCAGCAGCTTCTCCTCGGGCGTGAGCTCGGTCTTGCTCTTGGGAGACACCTTGCCGACGAGAATGTCGCCCGGCCTCACGTAGGTGCCGATCCGCACGATGCCGCTCTCGTCGAGGTTGTGCAGCGCCCGCTCGCCCACGTTCGGGATGTCCCGCGTGAACTCCTCGCGCCCGAGCTTCGTGTCACGGATCTCGAGGTCGTACTCCTCGATGTGGATCGAGGTGTAGACGTCGTCCTGCACAAGCTCCTCGCTGATGATGATCGCGTCCTCGAAGTTGAAGCCGTCCCACGACATGAAGCCGACGAGCACGTTGCGGCCCAGCGCCAGCTCGCCCCGGAACGTCGCCGCCCCGTCCGCGAGCACGTCGCCCTTCTCCACCTTCTGACCGAGCGACACGATCGGCTTCTGGTTCTGACAGGTCCGCTCGTTGAGTCCCGAGTACTTCCGGAGCGGATATGTGTCGACGCCGCCGGCACCGGTGACCTCGATGGTATCGGCATCGACGTACGACACGGTTCCCTTTCTCGCGGCTCGGACGATGAGGCCCGAGTTCACCGCGACGTCCCGCTCCATGCCGGTCGCGACGATGGGCGGCTCCGTGATGAGCAG
Organism: Planctomycetaceae bacterium; assembly: GCA_046091445.1. Lineage (GTDB taxonomy): Bacteria > Planctomycetota > Planctomycetia > Pirellulales > UBA1268 > QWPN01. The sequence continues at coordinate 2,010 of JBJTBO010000333.1, forward strand.
CGGGACGGCCTGCCGCTGCATGTTGGACCCCATGAGGGCGCGATTCGCGTCGTCGTGCTCGAGGAACGGGATGAGTCCCGCCGACACGCCCACCATCTGGCTCGGCGCGACGTCGATGTATTCCACCTGCTCCGCCGGCACGAGTACGAAATCGCCGCGGTAGCGGGCGATGATCGTCTCGCCCACCAGCCTGCCGTCCACCACGGTGGCATCGGCCGGCGCCAGGTGCGCCTCGTGCTCCTCGTCGGCACGCAGCCAGACGACGTCGTCCGTCAGCTTGCCCTTGGCGACGCGACGGTACGGCGTGACGAGGAACCCGTAGGAGTCCACTCCCGAGTAGATCGCGAGACTCGAGATGAGGCCGATGTTCGTGCCTTCCGGCGTCTCGATCGGGCAGATGCGTCCGTAGTGGGAGATGTGCACGTCGCGCACCTCGAAGCCCGCCCGCTTGCGATTGAGACCGCCGGGACCGAGGGCCGACAGCCGCCGCTCGTGCGTGAGCATCGAGAGCGGATTGGTCTGGTCCACGACCTGGGACAGTTCGCCGCGCCCGAAGAAGTACTCGATCGACGCGGAGATGCTCTTGGGGTTGATGAGCGTCCGCGGGGACATCTCCGTGACGTCCTTGAGGCTCATGCGCTCCTGCACGGTGCGGCGGAGCTTGAGAAAGCCCTTTCGCAGCTCGTCGCTGGCCAGCTCGTCGATCGTGCGCAGCCGCCGATTGCCGAGGTGGTCGATGTCGTCGACCTCGACCTGCCCGCCTCCGTCGCTGAGCTCGAGCATGTACTTGATCGCGGCGATGAGGTCCTCCGCCCGGAGCGTCATCTCCGTCTCGGAGACCTTGAGACCGAGCTTCCGATTGATGCGAAACCGGCCGACCCGGCCGAGCCGATACCGATTGGGGTCGTTGAACTTCTCGTCGAACAGCGCTCGCGCCTTGTCGAGCGCGGGCGGATTGCCCGGGCGCAGCCGCTGGTAGATCCTCACGAGGGCATCCTCGTGGCTCGGCGCGACCCCCGTGCGCCGCTTCGACTCGTCGGCATCCTCGCGGAGGCTGTTGACGATGAGCGGCAGTTTCTGCTCGTTCATCACCTCCACGGTCTTCAGGCCGCTCGTGACGATGAGCTCGGCCTGATCGTGCGAGATGGTCGCGCCGGCATCCACGATGATCTCGCCCGCCCGCTCACTGCCACGCGGGTAGACGATGTCGTCGACCGCGATCTTGCCCTCGAGCTTCGCGACACTGCGGCCGCCGACGACCTTTTCGACCGCCGTCTTGTAGAACAACTTGAGCAGCTCGGCGTCGCTCGCATACTTCGGGTCCATCGCCCGCAGGAGCGTGAGCGCCGAAAACTTGCCGCTCTGGTCGATCCGCACCTGGAGCGTGTCCTTCTTCGACACGTTCAGCTCGATCCAGCTGCCGCGCTCGGGAATGATCCGGCAGTTGTAGGTCTTGCGATCCACCGATTCGGTGTCGGCGACGAAGTCGATGCCGGGCGAACGATGCAGCTGGCTCACGACGACGCGTTCGGCGCCGTTGATGATGAACTCGCCGCCGCCGAGCATGATCGGGATGTCGCCGAGAAAGACCTCCTCCTCCATCGGCTGCTCGCGTGTCAGCCTCAGCCGCACGTGCAGCGGCCGGCCGTAGGTCAGCCGCAACTGACGACACTCGTCCGGGTCGTACCGGGGCTTGCCGAGCCGGTAGCTGAGGTACTCGAGCTTGACCGTCTTGTCGTAACTCTCGACGGGAAAAATCTCCCGGAGCACGCCTTCGATCCCCTGATCCTTCCGCTTCGCAGCAGGCACGTCGTACTGCAGGAAGGCGTCGTAAAACCGAGTCTGGATTTCAGTCAGATCGGGAATCGACTGACTGATGCGCCGACTCCCGAAGTGCCGGACCTCCGAGGGCTGCAGACGGCGGACGGCGCTGGTTGCCATAGGCAGGAAACTCCTCAGCGAGCGACGAGGTCAGCGAACGACGGACATGGACGGTGCGAGACAGGGCCGCGGAACGACACCGGCTCACTGGCGGTTGCGACCACCGCCGAAACGACGAGAACGAACGCGGAGCGCGGTTCAGACGGGCCATCGAACAGGGGAGCGCAATCGACGGAAGAAACCGGACGACCCGAAGGCCGGGCGACCGAACAGCCGAGGGCAGGGGACCGGTTGCGCTGGACACGGCAAATACTATACCGTTCCAAGCGGAAAGTGCCAACCAGCCCCATTCTCGGCTGAACCAGTCCTAGTTGAACCAATCCTGGTTGAACCAATCTGGCCTGAATCGGCCACTTACTTGATCGAAACCGTCGCCTTCGACTCCTCCAGTTCCTTCTTCAGCTTTTCAGCGTCGGCCTTGGAGATACCCTCCTTGACCTTCGCAGGGCACCCCTCGACCAGGTCCTTCGCTTCCTTCAGACCCAGCCCGGTCGCGGCCCGCACGACCTTGATGACGCCGATCTTGTTGTCGCCGAAACTCTCCAGCACGACGTCGAACTCCGTCTTCTCGGCCGGTGCCTCGGCACCACCGCCACCCCCGGCCGCCGCGCCAGCGGGCGCCGCCATCATGACGGCGCCACCGGCAGCCGGCTTGATGCCATGCACCTCGTCGAGGTAGTCCGACAATTCCTTTGCCGCCTTAAGGGTGAGGCCGACGATTTTGTCGCCGAGCGCCTTCGTCTCGGCAGAGAACTCGCGGACCGCTTCAGCCGTAGCCATCGCTTCTGATCCTTTCGGTGCGTGACGGGGAATCGATGAAGGTACCATGCCCGGCGCTCGAGTGAAGCCCCGGGGCGAATTTTTCGTGAACGGGTGGCGGTGGCGTCAGGGCACCGTCGCGGCCTCGGACCCTTCGCCTTTCTCGAGATCCTCGATCCGGCTCTTGACCTGCCCGGCGAGGGTGCCGCCGGCGGACGTGATCTGGCCGGCAAGGATGCCCGCCAGCGACGAAATCTGGCCCGACAGGAGCGACAGCTGCTCCGCCCGGCTTGGCCACTTCGCCACGAGCTTGACGTCATCCGGACCGAGCCGCGACCCATCGAGCGCGCCACCCCGGCACTCGAAGCCCTCGAAATCCTTGAGGCCCGTGATCCGATCGAGCTCCTTGGCGAGATCGACCACGTCCTCGCCGCCCCAAGCGACAGCCAGCATCCCCTCGCCCGACGCGAAGGCGGGCGCCAAGGGCGTGTCGGCGGTCGCGATCCGCGCGAGGCTGTTCTTCACGAGCTGCAGCTGGATCCGCTTCTTCCGCAGCGTCTGCCTCAGGGCCGTCGTCTTCTGTGCGTCGAGCCGGCCGAGGCTGACGACGATCACCTCCTCCACGCCGCGCAGGCGCGTGCGAAGGTCGTCGATCAGCATGTTCTTGACGGGCTTGCTCATGGTCTCTCAAGTCGCCACGCGGGCGAACCGGGGATGGGGGTCAGCCGGCGACGGCGACGCCGGGCGTCATCGTGCCGCAGATCGAGATGCTCTTCACGTACTGCCCGCGGACACTCGCGGGCTGCAGCGACTGGATGTGATCGATGAAGGCGCGGATGTTGTCGACGAGCTTGGCGGAGTCGAAGCTCGCCTTGCCCACGACGGCATGAATGATGCCCGTGGGGTCGTTGCGAAACTCCACCTTGCCCGCCTTGTATTCCGCGACGGTCTTCGCGATGTCGGCCGTGACCGTGCCCGCGCGGGGACTCGGCATGAGACCCCGGGGACCGAGCACCTTCCCGAGGGGCCCGACCAGGCCCATCATGTCGGGGGCGGCGATGCAGACATCGAAGTCGATCCAGCCTTCCTTGATCCGCTTGGCGAGATCGTCGCCGCCCACCACCTCCGCACCGGCGGACTTGGCCTCGTCGGCGAGATTGCCCTTCGCGAACACGACCACGCGCTTCGCCTTGCCAATGCCGTGAGGCAGGACGAGCGAGCCGCGGACGATCTGATCCGCCTGCTTCGGGTCGATTCCCAGTCGCATGTGGATCTCCACCGTCTGGTCGAAGCGCGGGGCCGGAAATCGCTTGAGCACCTCCACCGCCTCGGGCACGGGCAGCGGGGCTTCCGTCTTCGGCAGGGCGGCGACGGCCGCACGCATGCGCTTGGTCTTGGCGGTGAGCGTCTTGGCGGAGAGGGTCATGGCTCGCGTCGTGGGTCGGGGGTACGGCGGGGGAATTCTGACGGGGTGGGTCGTGCGATGCGGATCAGCCTTCGACGGTGATCCCCATGCTGCGGGCGGTGCCCTCGATCATGCGTCGGGCGTGTGCGGCGTCGCGGGCGTTGAGGTCCGAACCCTTGAGACGCACGATCTCGTCGACCTGCGCGAGGGTCACCTTTCCGACCTTGTCACGGTTCGGCACGCCCGAACCCTTTGCCAGCCCGGCCGCCTTCTTCAGGAGCGCGGCCGCCGGCGGACTCTTCGTGAAAAACTCGAAAGACCGGTCGTTGTAGACGGTGACCACGACCGGAATGGGCATGCCCGCGGCCTCGCGGGTCCGCTCGTTGAACTGCTGCACGAACTGGCCGAGGTTGATCCCGAAGCGGCCGAGCGAGGTGCCGACCGGGGG
>JBJTBO010000334.1:0-5901 GCA_046091445.1 Planctomycetaceae bacterium
GGGTGCGAGGGGCGGGAACGGCACGCGGTGAGTGTACCGGGAAACGGAACGTCCGTACAGATGCCTGGTGCGGGCAGCGTGCGGTCGCCCCATCAGTGGCGGTGATCCCGCGTTGCGGGACACATCTCACGGGTCGTCGACCAGGTGGGTGACGACGTGTTCGAGGCCGGCAACGACGCGGGCGATGCGCGTGAAGTCGAGTTTGTCGGGCGTGTCCTCGGGGTCGTGGTAGTAGGGATACCGGAAGACGGCGGTGTCGGTGACCATCACGCCCGGGTAGCCCTCCTGCCAGAACGCCCAGTGGTCGCTCCACCCCACGCCCTCGACCACGTCGGGTATCGCGCAGCCGTATGCGGGAAACCGGGTCGTCTCGCGAAACGCGCCGACTGCTCGCCGCACGAAGGGGCCCGACTCGACGTTGCCGATGAACGCGATGAAGTTGCCCGTGTCGGGATAGAGCAGCCGCAGCGGGGGGAAGCTCGCGAACGACTGGCTGTCGGGCTCGTCGTCGTAGTAACCGATCGTCTCGAGGCTGAGCATGACGGCGACCTGTTCATCGTTCCTGCGGCACCGCCTCGCGTGGACGAGCGATCCCATCGCGTCGGTCTGGAACCACGGCATCTCCTCGTTGACGAAGAGCACGAAGCGCAGCGTGCGGGCCGGCTGCCGGTCGGCGAAGGCGCGGGCCAGTGCGAGCATCGCGGCCACGCCCGTGCCGTTGTCGTTCGCGCCGGGAGTCTCCTCGGCGGAGTCGTAGTGGGCGCCGACGATGACGATCTCGTCGGCCCGTGTCGTGCCGCGGCGTTCCACGACGAGGTTCGCGACCGTGCGGCCCCGCGCCTCGAACGACTCGCGCTCGACCTCGTAGCCGGCCGCCGTCAGTCGCTCGGCGAGGAGGGCCTCCGCCTTCCGAAGGTTGTCGTAGTGAAACCGTCCGGCGTGCCGCTCCCCGATCTCGACGGCGAGCGCCGTCACGTCGGTCTCGAGCGCCGTCGCGAGGGTCCGCTCCGCGTCGGTGAGTTCGGGCAGCGGCCCGACGTGCGGCCGGCCCGGCATCGCAAACAGCGGAAGCCACGCCCCTCCGCGCGATCCCGGCTCATCAGCCGATCCCGACCGGAGGAGTGCGCACGACATCAGGCACGCCGCCGAGACGACGACCCAGGTCGCCGCACCCCTGCCTCGTGCGGGAGTCGCGTGTCCGGCGGCACTGCCCGCGGGTGTCACGCGATCTTGAACGACGCCGGCATCGGCAGCGGATAGTTGCCGTCGGCGTCGGGCACCACCGGGGGCGTCGACTCCCACGTCATGTTCTCCGGCATGGTGCGATAGGGCAGGGCGAGCGCCTTCTCGAAGTTCTGCACCTTGCCCGAGTAGGTCGCCATCCGGCCGAGCACCGCCGAGAAGCTCGACGTGGTGCCGTAGTAGGCATTGTTGAGCGGGACGTCCCGCCGGATCGCGTCGTGCAGTTCGTCGTGCTCGACCTGGTAGGCGTTCGGCCTGGGCCCCTCGTACTTCCAGAGCACCTTGCCGGCGTAGTCGGTGATCTCACCGATCCGCACGTAGCCCTTCGTGCCCTGGAACTCCTCGTTCACGCGGTTGTCGCCGCCGGGGAACTGCTTGCACTGGCTCGCGATGTGCACGCCGTTGGGGTAGGTGAAGTTCACGGCGTGATGGTCGTAGATCTCGCTGGGCTGTCCGGGCGTCCGCTGCTGCCGACCGCCGACGCCGTAGGCGCTCTCGGGCAGCGCGTCCAGGAACCAGTTGGCCACGTCGATGTTGTGGACGTGCTGTTCGCAGATGTGATCGCCGCAGAGCCAGTTGAAGTGGTACCAGTTGTTCACCTGGAACTGCATCTCGTTCTGGCCTTCCTCGCGCTTGCGATACCAGATGCCGGAGCCGTTCCAGTAGACCTGACCGCCGATGAGGTCGCCCGCGAGCCCCTCGCGCACCTTCTCGAGCGTGGCCCGGTAGACGCTGTCGTAGTGCCGCTGGAGTCCGACGACGACCTTGAGCTTCTTCTCGTCGGCGAGCTTCGCCGCCTCGAGGCACAGCCGCGCGCCGAAGCTGTCGACGCAGACCGGCTTCTCCATGAAGACGTGCTTGCCCGCCTTGATCGCCGCCTCGAAGTGGAACGGTCGGAAGCCGGGCGGGGTCGCGAGGATGACCAGGTCGCAGTGGTCGAGCACCTTCTGGTAGCCGTCGAGCCCCTTGAACTGCCGGTCCTCGGGGACATCCACCTTCCCCTCCATCCCCTCGACGGCCTTGAGCGCGCCCTTGATGCGGTTCTCGAATGCATCGGCGACCGCCGTCACCTTGACGTTGGAGCCGGGCACCGAGAGCGCCTGCTGGAGGGCGCCCGTGCCGCGGCCGCCGGCACCGATGAGGCCGACGCGGATGAGGTCGGTCGACGGGCTCTGGGCATGCACGGCCGGAACGGCGAGGGCGGCGCCCACGGCCCCGGCGGCCCGCAGGGCATCGCGGCGGTTCAGGATGGTGCGGGTGGCGGTGGCGGTGTCGGTGCGCTGCATCGCGGCGGCTCCTCGAACGTGACGAGAGGGATTGGAAGGGTGCGAAACGCCGTGGGGATCACGAGCGACTCATCACCCCGGCCGAGAGAATACCGCGGGAAAGCACCCGGCAACAGCGCCCGCAGGCGTTCCTGCGGAGGTTTTGCTCCCGCTGTCCCCGTGGCTCCCACTGTCCGTGTGGCTCCCGCTGTCCCGGTGGCTCCCGCTGTCCCTGTGGCGCACGCCTCCAGGCGTGCGAATAAATATGGCAGCACGCGCCCGACGCCCTTGGGCTTGCCTGCTCAAGCACCCGCCCCGCCTGCCGCGGCGTCGATGAGCCACTCGAGCGTGCCCGCCGGCGCGACGCCGCGTGCCGGGGCATCGGCCACGTCGCCGCTCGGAGCCCTCACCCGCGCCAGAGCCTCGGCCTTGTCGGCACCCGCGACGAGAAACAGGACCGCGCGGGACGCGTTGAGAAGTGGATAGGTCGCGGTGAGCCGTCGCGTGGCCAGCTGGGGCACGTCGTTGGCCACGAACCAGCGTCGGCGCTCGGTGAGCGCGGCGGTATGAGGAAAGAGCGACGCGGTGTGGGCGTCGGTGCCGAGTCCGAGGAGCACGAGGTCGAACGCCGGTGGCGGGCCGTCGAGCGGCACATCGAATGCCTCCGCAACGACGCGTTCGTAGTCGCGGGCCGCCCCGTCCAGATCGCCGCGCTCGCCCTCGAGACGGTGCACCTGGGTCGATGGCAGGTCGACCGCGTCGAGTAGCGCCTCCCGCGTCATGCGATAGTTCGAGTCCACGTGGTCGGGGCCGACGCTGCGCTCGTCGCCCCAGAAGAGATGCGTCGCGTCCCAGGGCAGGGCATCGTGCGGTGCAGACGCGAGCAGCTGGAACAGCCTGCGGGGCGTGCTGCCTCCGGAGAGGAGGACGCGAAAGGCGCCGCGGGTGGCGACCGCCGTGGACGCGTGACGCTCCCACTCGGCGAGCGCCGTAGCCGCGATCGTGGCGGCATCAGGCAGGACCGTGAGGCTCATGCAAATACTCCATGTACCTCGTGTACGCCATGTATCTCGTGTACGCCATGTACCTCGTGTGCCGGATGTGCCCGGTGGCGCACGCCTCCAGGCGTGCGAATGGAGGCCCTTGGGCAATCCGGCGTCCGACCCTCGTCGTTCCGCGCGCCCGCACGCCGTTCCGGCCGTCGTCACACCGTGCGGCGCAGTTCGAGCCACTCGGTGTGGTGCGAGCCGGGCTTGTCGGTGCGCTCGTAGGTGTGGGCGCCGAAGTAGTCGCGTTGGGCCTGCAGGAGGTTGGCCGGCAGCCGCGCGTGGCGATAGCCGTCGTAGTAGGCCAGCGACGACATGAACACGGGCACCGGCACTCCGATCGTGGCGGCGGTCGCCACGACGTGCCGCCACGCCGGCTGCGCCGCCGCGAGCACCTTCGCGAACGAGGGCGCGAGCATGAGGTTTTCGAGCTTCGGATTGGCGGCATAGGCCGCCGCGATGTCGTCGAGGAACCGCGCGCGGATGATGCAGCCACCCCGCCAGAGCATCGCGATCGAACGGTAGTCGAGCTGCCAGCCCTGCTCGGCTGCCGCCGCCGCGAGCTGGACGAAGCCCTGGGCGTAGCTCGCGATCTTCGCGGCGTAGAGGGCCTGCCGCACCTGGTCGGTGAACCCGGCGGGGTCGTCGTGGCTCCGCATGTCGGGGCCGGCGAGCACGCTCGAGGCCCGCACCCGCTGGTCCTTGAGCGCCGAGAGGCTGCGGGCGAAGACCGCCTCCGTGACCATCGTGCTCGGCGCCCCGAGGTCGAGCGCCAGTTGGCTCATCCACTTGCCGGTGCCCTTCGCCCCGGCGCGGTCGAGAATGCGATCGACGAGATGGTCGCCCGTGTCGGGATCGCGGACCGTGAAGATGTCGCGCGTGATCTCGATCAGGTAGCTGTCGAGCTCGCCCTTGTTCCAGCCGTCGAAGACGCGGGCGAGCTCGTCGTTGGAGAGGCCGGCGCCGTGCTTGAGGAGCGCGTAGGCCTCGCAGATGAGCTGCATGTCGCCGTACTCGATCCCGTTGTGCACCATCTTCACGTAGTTGCCCGAACCACCGGGCCCCACCCAGTCGCAGCAGGGGATGTCGCCCGCGGGCCCGACCTTGGCGGCGATCGCCTGGAAGATCGGCTTGATGAGCGGCCACGCCGCCGCCGAGCCGCCCGGCATGAGGCTCGGGCCCTTGAGCGCGCCCTCCTCGCCGCCCGACACGCCCGTGCCCACGTAGAGCAGGCCCGCCGCCTCGACCTCGCGGGTCCGCCGGTTGGTGTCGGCCGGATAGGTGTTGCCGCCGTCGATGATCACGTCGCCGGGCGAGAGGAGCGGCAGCAGCGTGCCGATGAGCTGATCCACGGCGGGCCCCGCCTTCACCATGAGCATCACCTTGCGCGGCTTCGCGAGCGCCGCGACGAGCTGCTCGAGCGTGTGGCACCCGACGACGTTCGGCAGCCGGCCACGGCCGGCCGTGAAGGCGTCGGTCACGCTCGTCGTGCGATTGAAGACGGCGATGTGGAAGCCGCGGCTCGCGATGTTGAGGGCGAGGTTCTCCCCCATCACCGCCAGTCCGACGAGGCCGATGTCGCAGGGCTGCTGGGCCACTGTGAGAACTCCGTGAGGAAGAGAAGCAAAGACGAGGTGAAGGCAACGTCGGGGACGGACGCACGCAGATGGATGCGCGAGCGCTCGGGAGCGTTATACGGGCCACCACGCGCCGAGAAAATGGCCGCGCCTTGTTCCGCTCGCGTGCATGGGCCGCTCGCGGGCGATACATTCGGCGACCGGATGATGTTCGGCGATCCCCATCGGGTGACGACGCCCGGCTCGCACCGCATCCCCGCAGGAGACGGCCCCATGCCCGCCCTCACACTCGCGCTTCACCGGCTCGGCCAGAGCCTCTGGATCGACACGATCACGCGCGCGATGCTCGACGACGGATCGCTCGCCCGCATGATCCGGGAGCTCGGGATCACGGGCCTGACGAGCAATCCCACGATCTTCAACCAGGCCCTCCACGGCACGGCCGCCTACGACGACGCGGTGGCCGAGAAGGTGCGTCGCGGGATCTCGGGCGAGTCGCTCTTCTTCGAACTCGCGATCGAGGATCTCGTCCGCGCGGCCGATCTCTTCCGACCGATTCAAGACCGCACCGGCGGTGTGGACGGCTGGGTGTCGCTCGAGGTCTCCCCCACGCTCGCCTACGACGCCCGTCGCACGATCGACTCGGCGGTGGACCTCCACCGACGTGCCGGCCGGCCGAACCTGTTCATCAAGATTCCGGGCACGTCCGAGGGGCTCGAGGCGATCGAGGAGGCCACGTTCGCGGGTGTGCCGGTGAACGTCACGCTGCTC
>JBJTBO010000335.1:0-3842 GCA_046091445.1 Planctomycetaceae bacterium
ATTGCGGAGCGACCTCATCTGCCGCATGACATCGTCGCCGAGGGAATCGGTGTCGGCGAGAATCTCCGTGGCACGTGACCGGGTCAACGGCTCGATCGTGGCCCGCTGGGTGGCTGGCTGGGTCGATGCCTGGGAGGTCGACTGACTGACCGGCTCGTCCTGGGCGCGGCAGGGGGTCATGAGGCTGAATGCCGCGAGCATGCAGCAACCGGCAACGAGCATCGATCGCATGGAGAGGCCTCCTCGAGTGCGGCGCTGGACGTTCGAAACGACATCCTCTGCCGTGCGACCTCGGAGGCTAGTTCGCGGTTTTCACCCAGTCAAATCGCAAGGGTCGGCAGGGATTTCTCTCTGATGCCGAAAGGGCGCTGGCCCACGACACAAGCGGCTCGGTCCCGGCCGAAGTGGCGAGGCCAAACGTCACCCTGAGCTCGCCGTGACGGCCTCTGGCCGTCGACAAGCCGTCGGCCGGTGATGCGGGCAGCCTTGGTTGCCATTCGTGGGCGGACGCTCGCCCGACAACCCATGACGGCCAACCGCCGTCACCCCGTGCGGGCTACTGCACGACCGACTTGCTGCCCTCGGCCGATCCGCCGATGGGGGCTCCCTCCGGCAGCGGGCGCGCGGCGGTGGGGATCGCGAGGCGATGCATCTCCTCGCGCAGCCGCCGGTAGGCCGAGAAGCTGTCGGGGTAGCACCAGAATGTGACCGTCGTCTCGGGCTTCACGTTCGCGAGCACCGCGCGGAAGCGGGACCGCGCCTCGAGCGCCTCCTCCACCGGCTCGCCGACCGGCTCGCCCTCGGGGCGCACCACCCACTCCCGCGACCGGATGAGCACCTGACCGCGTGCCTGATCGATCTTCGCCTCGATGACATAGTCGAGCCGGAAACCCTGCGCCGGACCGACCGTCTCCACCCGCGCCGCGGTCGTCGCGATCGACGCACCGCGACGCTGCGTCTGCTCCCGCGCGAGCGCGAAGAGCTCGTCGAGTGGAATGTAGGCGACGTGGCCGTCGGAGATGCGGAAGTGGATCTCGTCGCCGTTGACCGTGCGGGCGATCGGCGTCGGGTAGGCGAGCACTTCCTGCGTCGTCGCCGGCGCATGGGCGAGCTTCTGGGTCTCCGCGGTCACGCGGCCGAGCTCCGCCTCGAGCGCGCGCCGCCGCGCGTCCGCCTCGGCGGCCGCCACGCGGGCCGCGTCCCCCGCGCGACGCCTGGCCTCGATCTCCGCCTTGCCGGCCGACACGGCGGTCGCGAGTCCCACCCGCTCGTCGGCGGCGAGCGACACCGCCGTCGCGACCGTGCGGGTCTGCTCCTGGAGGCTCTCGATCTCCCCCTCGGTGGAGGCGACGGTGCGGGCAATCGACCGCACCTCCTCCTCGAGGGCCGTGACGTCGGGCGCCGGTGCGACGTCTCCGAGCTTCACCTGTCGCACGCGGGCACCGATCACCATCACGAGGATGATGAGGATGCCGACGATGTTCGTGACGACGTCGAGGAACGAGTCGGATCCCGTGTCGTCGTTGGGCTCGCGGACGTGGCGTGGCATGGTGGCGTCGTGTCGGGGAGGGACGTGGGCGGTCGCCCCGGGTCAGGGCGACCGCGCGGAGAAGAGGCCGCGCGACTTGCGGACGGGGGGCAGCGGCCGCACCGGCTCGGTCATCTCACTGCGGCGGGTGTCGAGGCCGCTGTCGGCGAGGAGCCGTTCGAGCTCGTCGCGACGCTCGACGCCGTCGGGTGTGGCCGTGAGCACGAGCTGCGGCCGCCAGTACATCCGATCGCCCGCGATGCCCCAGCGGCCGACCTTCGCGTGCACCGCCTGCACGAGCGGATCGACGGCATCGACCGTGCGCGTGCCGATCGGGACGCGTTCCTCCACACGGCCGTCGTCGCCGAGCAGGCGGAACTCGTTGGCGGCACACTCGAGCCGGATCGGACGCGTGAGGGGTCCCGGACGATCCTGCGTGGCGAGGCTCGCCCAGTTCGAGCCGCGACGGCCCGCGAGCGAGATCGACGCCGACGCGCCGGACGCACCGGCGTCCTGCGATGCCTGCGAGCCGGCCCCGGCCAGCCCCGGCATCGACGGGCCGCTGCCGCCGCCGCCCGTGGCGTTGCCCGCGCTCCCCGCGGAGCCGGGCGTGCCTCCCGGCCCGCCCCTGCCGCCGGCGGCGGCCTGGGTGCTTCCCGACGTGCCACCCGACGCGGTGCTCGAGCCGCCCGCCATCGAGTTCGATGCACCGCTCGCTGAATCACCCGATCCCGGACCCGATCCCGGACCCGTTCCCGCATCCGCGCCGGCCGAGGAGCCGAACGTCGCCGTGCCAGTCTCGCCCTCCGCGCCGGAGCCCGGCCCGCCCCCGGCTCCAGATCCGGCCGCGCCTCCGGGCTGGCCGCTGTAGAACCGCGAGGGACCCGCATAGCGATCGCCGGCGCCACCACCGAGCCCGCCGCCATCGCCCGCGCCGGCCGCGCCACCCGCGAGCGACGAGCCGCCGGGAGCGGCACCCGGGCCTCCGCCGGATGCACCCGAGCCGATCCCGTTGCCGCCGGGCCCGCCACCGGAGCCGAGGGCACTTGCGGACTCGGACGGATCGCCAGCCGCCGCGGTGCGGCCGCGTGCCGCCTGCTGCTCCTTCCCCTCGACCCGCGAACGGTCGCCGAGCACGGTGGGGCCGCCCTCCGCGACGATGCCGCCGCGCGTCGTCGCGGCGCGGTACTGCTGCGTCGGTCGCGTGGGCTGCGGCGGCCGCACCTGGGCGAGCCATTCGAGCCTGCGCCGCGATTCCTCCACCGCGCGCGCTTCCGCCGCGGCGAGCGCCGGATCGGGGGGCGGATACTGCAGCTGCCAGTCCTCGTCGACGAACTGGTAGCCGAACTCGTTGCCCCACGACTGGATCGCCTCGCGGGCGGCGTAGTAGGCCATCACGCCGCTGGGGCGCACGAGCAGGAGCGGATAGGGCTGCACGTCGGGATCGCTGCCGCCGTCGCTGTGCATGGCGATGTGCTCGCGGGCGGCCCGCAGCGCGCTGGCGAGGGGATTGCCGGGCCCGGGTGGACCCTCGAAATCGCCCGGTCCCAGGCGGATGCCTTCCGGCTGGAGGAAGACGCCGTCGATGCAGCACTCGATGTAGAGCGGTCGCCGCCGCGTGCCCTGCCGCCCCTCGTACGGCACGACCGCATAGGCGGGAGGCCGGCTCGCGTTATCCCGGCGGGTGGCCTCGAGCGCGTCTCGTGCGGCGGCCAGCCGCTTCTCGAGCTCGTCGATCGACGCATCCGGATCCTCCGCGGCCGACGCATCCGCCTCGAGCGCCGCGATCGTCTCGTCGAGACGCTTGAACTCGTCCTCGAGCGCGCGCGAATCATCCTCGATGCCCGCGAGCTGCATCCGCACCCGGGAGAGGTCGGCTGCGGTCTGATCGCGGCTCGTCGCGAGCTGCTCGAGCCGCCACGCGAACTCGTCGCGGGCCAGTTCGAGCTCGTCGGCCCGGGACCGGTCGGCCACCGCCGCATGGGCGATCTTCCCGTCCTCGGCGGCCCGGCTGAAGAGCACGAGCAGCACGAGGAGCGCCCCCATCGTGCAGAGGAGCACGGCGAGGAACGGAAAGAGCGAGACGGTGGGCGCGGTGCTGACGTGGCGGCGGCTCATGCGGCCTTTCCGGTGCGGTGCGGTGCGGCGAGCTCGACGCGGCGCGGCTCCGACGCGGCGTCGCCCGCCCGGGCCGCGAGCAGCTGCACGGCGGCCGCCAGCATGCCGAGCGTGTCCGCGAACCGGCCGGGCGAGGCGAGCGCGGCGGGCGTGGGGTCGGGGGGACGGGCGTGGTCGGGGTCGTCGCGGGGGGGAG
>JBJTBO010000336.1:0-3795 GCA_046091445.1 Planctomycetaceae bacterium
GGAGAGCCCGCGGCGACGAGCACCCGACGTGCCGGACCGTCCCCGTCCGCGGTGCGACGGAGCAGCAGTGCCTCGCCGGAGGTGGAGTCGAGGAGTTCGCGGACGTGACCGAGCGGCTCCCGGCCCGTCGCGCCCGTCCAGATGACGACACGCTGACCGAGCGCGAGCTGCGCGAGATCGACCTGGTCGACGCCCTTGCCGGGCGGCCTGGGCAACGGGCGTCGCGGCGCGGCGGCCGGTTCATTGGCAGCGGGCGCCTGCGGCGGCGGGGACGGCGGGGCGAGCGGAGTGGGGGAGTCCGCGGTCGGGGATGACGACGGTCCTGCCGAAGCGGCAACGTCCGCTGGCGGTGGCCCGTCCGCGCGATGGAAGAGCCCCGAGACCTGCCGGACGCACCAGCCGAGATCGCCCGTGAGCAGGAAGCCGGAGGCGACGATGCCGATGGCGACGATCGTGCCGAACGCGTTGTGCATGAGGTGCCGTGAGTCGCCGGTCGAGGAGGTCGCGACCGAAGCGCGGCCGCGGCGCAAGTATGCCCTCCGCCTCGCGTACCGCATCGGCCGAGACGTCACGGCGGAGTCCGGCCGCACGTCGAGGTGACCGGTCGTGACGGTCGCGCCGGCCACGAGCCGCGCGTCAGGGGTGCCCGTCGTCGGGGGCACCCCACGTCAGGCATCGGCGAGCGCGGCGAGCACCTGGGCGGCGTGCGTCGCGGGACGCACCGACTTGAACACGCGGGTGATCCGGCCGGTGGCGTCGATGAGAAACGTGCTGCGGACGAGGCCGGCGAATCTCCGCCCGTACAGCGTCTTCATGCGCCAGGCGCCGTAGTCATCGGCGACCGCATGATCCGGATCGCTCAGCAGGGTGAATGGCAGCCGGTGCTTCGCGCGGAAGGCCGCATGGCTTTCCGGCGTGTCGGGGCTGATGCCGAGGACCACCGCATCGATCGCGTCGAGGTCGCGCGCGGCGTCCCGGAAACCGCATGCCTCGACGGTGCATCCGGGCGTGTCGTCCTTGGGGTAGAAATAGAGGACGACCGGCCTGCCTCGCAGGCTCGAGAGACTGAGTTTCGAGCCGTCGTGGGCGGGCAGCGTGAAGGCCGGGGCTTTCGTTCCCGGCTCTGGCCAGTCAGCCATGGTGGTGCTCCAGAGGGAGGGACGGGCCGGGATGAACGAGGGAGGGTATCCGACGCGCGCGTCCGCCGTCGAGCCTCCGCAGGTCGCGCTTCTCACACCGGTGGGCCGCGGCGCGCTCGCCGTCGTGGGTGTGCTCGGGGCGGATGCGGCGCGGCTCGTGGCCCGTCTCTTCGCGCCCCGCGGCGCCCGTCCGTTGCACGACGCGGACCGCCGTGGCGCGGCGAACGGGGTGGCCGAGGTGCGTTTCGGTCGCTGGCTCGGGCATGCGGGTGGAGTCGGCGAGGACGTCGTGGCCGTCGTCCGTCCAGGGGGTGATCGCATCGAGGTGCACTGCCACGGCGGCACGGTGGCCGCGGAGAGCGTGATCGCGAGTCTCGAGGCGGCGGGAGCGCGGCGGGTGTTGTGGCATCATTGGCTCGCCAGCCTGGGCGAGGCCGATTGGGCGATCGAGGTGCGCGAGGCCCTCGCCAGGGTGCGCGGTCCGAAGGCGGCGCGGATCCTGTCGCGTCAGCTCGCCGGGGCATGGGATGTGGCATGGCGTGGGCTGCAGGCGGCCGCGGAGGCCGATCGTGTGTCGGAGGTGGTGGCCGACGGCACGCGCCTCCTGGCGGCCGCGCGGGTCGGCCTGCGACTCACGCGGCCCTGGCGTGTGGTGCTCGTCGGACGGGTCAACGCCGGCAAGAGCAGCCTCGTGAACGCGCTGGCGGGGCACGCCCGTTGCATCGTGACGCCCGTGCCAGGCACCACCCGGGACCTCGTGGAGACCCGGCTCGTGCTCGACGGCTGGGAGATCGACCTCGTCGACACGGCGGGTCTTCGACCGGAGGCCGAGCCGGTGGACGCGGTCGAGCGGGCCGGCATCGAACGGGCCCTTGAAGCGGCCGCGAACGCCGATCTCGTGGTGCACGTCGTGCCGGCCGACGGCGACGAGCCAGCGGCGAGCGCGTCCCCACACCAGCTCCTCGTGCGCTCGCGCGCGGACCTCGCCGTCCACGGCGGTGCGACGGGCATGGAGGCCGCCGACTCCCTGACGACGTCGGCCGTGACGGGGCTCGGCATCGAGGCCCTCGCCGCGGCGATCGTCGCGAGGCTCGTGCCCGAGGAGCACGACGACCCCGCGCTGCTCACCGGGGCGGTGCCCGTGACGCCACGCCAGGCCGACGCCCTCCGCGACCTCGTCCGGTCGGCCGACTCGACCCGGCCGTGAGCCCTCCGGCAGGTGGCCGGGCTCACCCCGGCGCGGTCGGGCGTGCCGTTCGCCCCCGCAGCAGCATCCGGATCGGCACCTCGCGGAAGGGGAGCGCCTGGCGGAACGCATTGAGCAGGTAGCGTCGGTAGGGCTCGGTGACGGCCCGCGGGGCGCTGGTTGCGATCACGATCGTGGGCGGCCCGGTCTCCACCTGCGTCGCATAGAAGAGCCTGACCGGCTTCCCGCGGGCGTCACGCGGAGGCTGGTTGGCCTCGACGGCCGCGCGCAGCACGTCGTTCAGGCGGGCGGTGGTGACCCGCTCACGGCTCTGGCGGAAGAGCCGCTGGGCCGTGTCGATCACCGCCTTGGCATTGCGTCCGGTCGTCGCCGTGACGAAGGCGACGGGCGCCCAGGGCATGGTGCGGAACGTGTCGCGCAGATAGTCGCTCCACTCGCGACGCGCGACGTCGGCGGCATAGAGATCCCACTGGTTGACGACGAGCACGACCGGCTTCCATTCGGTGACGATGGTCTCGGCGAGCTGCTTGTCGACCTTGCCGATCGGCTCGGTGGCGTCGAAGAAGAGGAGCACGACGTCGGCGCGACGGATGCTCCGCTCCGCCCGATGGGTGGCGTAGAAGTCGAGATCGCTCGTGCGGCTCTTCGTCCGCCGCAGACCCGGGGTGTCGATGGCGAGGAACGCACGGCCGTCCACCTCGAAGCGCACGTCCACCGAGTCGCGGGTCGTGCCCGCGACCGGGCTCGTGATGACCCGCTCCTCGTGGGCCAGGGCGTTGACGAACGTGCTCTTGCCGACGTTGCGCCGGCCGACGATCGCCAGCTTCATCTCCGGCAGTGACCCCGCTTCGGCCTCCTCCGGCCACGCCTCGGGGATCCGCTCGAGGATCTCGTCCTCGAGCCGATCGCGCCCGCGGTTGCCGCGGACGCTGGTCACCACCGGCGTGCCGAATCCCAGGGCGGCGAACTCCGCGGCATGGGCGTCGAGCGCGGCGTCGTCGGCCTTGTTGGCGACCAGCAACACCGGGGCCCCGGTGCGGCGGACGCGGTCGGCCACCATCCGATCGTCGGCCACCAGGCCGGCACGGACGTCAACGACCATCACCACCAGCGCCGCCTCGGCCAGCCCGGCGGTGATCTGGGCGTCGATCTGTCCGGTCAGACCGTCGGGATCGTCGAACCCCATCCCGCCGGTGTCGACCAGATCGATGAACCGGCCACCGAGACCGATCCGCTGCACGAGCCGGTCGCGCGTCACCCCCGCCGTCGGATCCTCGATCGCGATCCGTTTGCCGACGAGCCAGTTGAACAGGCTCGACTTGCCGACGTTGGGGCGGCCGACGACGACGACCCGGGGCACGATGGCGTCAGAGGCGGACATCGGCGGCATCCAGGGGGTCGCCCAGGCGCCGGCGCGGCGCGGCATGGACGAGGTAATGGTGGGTGATC
>JBJTBO010000337.1:0-2100 GCA_046091445.1 Planctomycetaceae bacterium
CTGGGTGCGTGCCGAAGAGCCATTGTCGCTGGGGCACGTGAGCGTCGCGGGCGCATTGTTCCATGGTGCCCATCCAGCCCACGCGTTGGGACCGCCCGGCTGACGATCGGGATAACCGCCACCCATGATTTGGTCGTGCTGCTCATTCTGCTCCATATAGGGCAGCAGAAAAATGAACGCACTGCGACGACCGGCATTGAGCTGTGCGTCGGCCGCCATCCCTGACGCCCATCCCTAGTGTGTACCACCTTTCTGCGGTGGATAGGCCTGCCGCGCGCTCTCATGCTGGAGGCAGGCAAGTGCGATCTGTCGCAACTGGCTGCTGCACGACGACCGCCGTGCTGCTTCGCGGGCCGACTGCACTGCCGGCAGCAACAGACCGATGAGCACCGCGATGATCGCGATCACCACGAGGAGTTCCACGAGGGTGAAGCCATGTCGCGGTGAACGACGTGTCGCACGGAAACATGCCATGACTCTTCTTCCCAGAAAAATGAAAGCGGACTGGATGCAGATATGCCTTGATCTGCCGTCACTCCCCACGACCCTTTATGAAGAAGATGTTAGCCACACCCCACAGCCATGAAAAACCCCTCTCGAGAAGGAGTGGCACGATGTCTTGCTCGATCGTGCGGACGGTCGGCAGCCCGCGCGTTCGCTCACGGATCGCGTCGGGAGAAGACGACGCACGCGACGGCGAGGAAGACGGCGAGGTGGGCGAGCGAAAGTGCCACGCCCGCCTGCCATGAAAACTCGCCGCTTTCGAGGAGCCGCCGCAGCCGGCCGCCGACGGCGAAGCCACGCATGAGCTGCCGATCGACCATCGCGTCGAGATCGGTCGTGTGGGGCAGCACGGCATAAACGGCCTCGACGCCGCGGCCCACGGTGCTCCGATGAAACGGATTCCGGTCGGGCTCGAGCGGCCGGCGGGCCTCCGCGCGCCCCCGGAGCGCGTCGGCGACCGTCAGCGGTCGCGGCTTGCCCACGAGCGACTCGCGCACCCGGCTGCCGGCGGCCTGCGCGTGGAGAATGCCCAGGATGAAGAGCACGGCCCAGTACGCCACGGTGACGAGCATCGCGGCCGGCGCGCTCCGCGTGACGACGCCGGCACACACGCTCACCGAGAGCAGCAGCGCGAAGAAGAGGAGCAGGCTCGCCACGGCCATGAGGATGCCGGGATTCCACAGGCCGCTCACGAGCCCCGTGACCAGCCACGTGGCGGCGACGAGCACGCCGAGCAGGCCCGCCACGAAGAGCAGGGCCGCCCCGAACTTGCCCACGATGAGCTGCCAGCGCCGCACGGGCCGCACGAGCAGCAGCTCGAGCGTGCCCCTGCGGAGCATCACCGGCACGAAGCCAGCCGTCACGATGACGCTGACGAGCAGGAGAATCGTGCCGCCGAGGCCGGTGGCGAGCAGTTTCTGCAGGACGAAGATCTCGAGGCCGAGCGGTGCGCCCTCGGCCGACGTGACGTCCAACGCGCCGCCGAAGATGGTCACGCGATGCGGCCCGAGCACGGCGAGATCGTCGCCCGGTTCCGCCACCAGTTCCCACGTCTGCGTCCCGAGCGTCCCGCCGAGACGGCCGGTCGTCTCGCTGATCTCACCGACGCGCCACAGCCGTCCGTCGGCGACGGTGCCGAAGCGTTCACGGATCTCGGTCGTCTCGACACGCCGACCGAGGACGGGCAGCGCGGCCCGCACGAGCGTCACCCGCCACCGCGTCGCCGGCCCTTCGGCGCCCGATGCGGCCTCGGCGCGAGGGCTCGAGTCGACCCGCGTGTCGGGCAGCGGCTCGGCGTCCTGAATCCACGCGACCGAGCCGTCGAACGTGGCCGCCACCTCCCCGATGGTCGCCTCGGCCAGATCCACCGACGCCAGATCCGTGGAGAGCGCCCGTGCGGCGAAGTCGAGATACTTCCGCCCGGCCGGACGCGGTTCGACGCGGATCGAGAGCGCGACCCCGAACATGGCGGCGATCGCCACCAGCACGAGCCACAGGCTGCGGGAGTCGAGAAACTCGAGCCAGGTGTCGCGCACGAGCGCCGCGAACGTGCGCACGAAGCCGGTCATCGCGGGCTCCTTCGCCGGGCCCGCGGCG
>JBJTBO010000338.1:0-9942 GCA_046091445.1 Planctomycetaceae bacterium
CGGGGGGAGATGCGCTCGCGACGGCAGGCGAGGACGGCACGCTCCGCCTCTGGGACGTGGGGACGCACGAGGAAGTGCGCCGACTCCGGCATCCGTCCCGCGTCAACGCCGTGGCATTCGTCGGCGATGGCCTCGACGTGGTGACGGCGACGGGTGACGGCGTGCTGCGGGCGTGGCGGGCGGACGCCGTGTCGCCGACACCGTTTCGGGGACACACGGGCGGACTCTGGTCGGTCGCCGGCACCCGCGACGGCCGGGTCGTCTCCGCCTCGGAGGACGGCACTGCACGAGTCTGGTGGACCGACGGACGGGATCGGCCGGTGCGCGCCGTAGGAAGTCGCGTGCTCGCCACGGCTTTCGGCCCTGGTGACGACGTCCTGGCCGCGGGACTCGCCGACGGCACCGTCTCGCTCTGGGACACCCGCACGCTCGCGCTGCGAGGCACGCTCAGCGGCGGGGTCGGGCGGGTCAACTCCGTCGCCTTCTCCCACGACGGGCGGTTCGTGGCCGGCGGGTGCGACGCCGGCGCCGTCGCCATCTGGTCGGCCCGCGACGGCGATCTGGAGGCGTCGTGGAACCCCCATGCGCGTCGGACCTACTCGGTGGCGTTCACCGCGGACGACCGCGCGGTGCTCACCGCATCCGAGGATGGCACGGCCCTGCTGACCGATCGCACGCGCGGAGTTCCCCTGATCCCGCCGCTCCGCCACGGCCGACGCGTCTTCTGCGCGGCGTTGTCGCCCGACGAGTCGCTCATCGCGACCGCCAGCGAGGACCGCTCGGCGCGGCTGTGGGACGCGCGCACGGGCGTCGAACGCCTGCGACTGCTCGGTCACGAGGGACCGGTCAACTGGGTGGCGTTCTCCGCGGACGGCCGACACGTCGTGACCGCCTCGAGCGATGCGACGGCGCGCGTCTGGACGGTGGCCGATGGCCGCTGCACCGGCGTGCTCACCGGCCCGACCCGACAGGTATGGAAGGCCTCGTTCAGCCCGGACGGCGCGCGCGTGGCCGCGGTGACGGCGGACGGCACGACGGTGATCTGGGAGACGACGCACGGCCAGGCCGTGCTGACGCTCCGCGGCGAGGCTCCCGCGACCGCCGAACAGCCAGGTGACGACGCGGCAGCGGGCGGTCGCTTCCTGCAGCGTGGCCACAGCGACCAGGTGTGGGGACTCGCGTTCTCCTCCGATGGCAGGAGGCTGGCGACAGGATCGTGGGACGGCACCGTGCGGCTGTGGGGCGTCTCGACCGCCGAGGTGGCCGGGGCGAACGCCCCCGCGGGGCCGCCGACCGCTGCGGATGCGGCGCACGCCGAGGACCGTGCAGCCGATCGGGACGCAGCCGCACGTGGCCCGTCCTGGAACCAGTTTCGGGGGCTCGACGGCTCCGGCGCGACGGCGGCTGCCCTGCCGCTCGAGTGGAGCGAGACCCACAACGTGAGGTGGAAGACGCCGATCCCGGGCAAGGCCTGGGCCTCGCCCGTCGAGGCGGACGGCCGCATCTGGCTCGCGAACGCGACCGAGGACGGCAGGCGACTCTCGGCGGTGTGCGTCGATGCAGCGACCGGCGGCATCCTGCACGACATCACGCTCTTCGAGCCCGCGGAGCCGATGTTCTGCCATCCGTACAACAGCTACGCGAGCCCCACACCGGTCGTCACGAACGGTCGCGTGTTCATGCACTTCGGCAGCGCCGGCACGGCCTGCCTCGACGCGGCGACCGGCGCCGTCGTCTGGAAGCGGGACGATCTGCCCTGCGACCACCACCGCGGTCCCGGCTCCTCACCGATCGCAGTGGACGACCTGCTCGTCGTGAACTTCGACGGGTTCGACGTGCAGTACGTGGTGGCCCTCGAGCAGGCGACGGGCAGGACCGTGTGGAAGACCGACCGCACGATCGACTACGGGTCCGACAACGGCGACCTCAAGAAGGCCTACTGCACGCCGACGGTCATCGAGCACGCGGGCCGGAGGCAGCTCGTGAGCCCCGCCGCGGTCGGCACGGTGGCGTACGACCCCCTGACCGGACGCGAACTCTGGAAGGTGCACCATGGCGGCTTCAACGCCGCCGCGCGACCGCTCTTCGCCGGCGGTGTCATCGTGATCGTGGTGGAGGGCGGGGACCGTGTGGTGGCCGTGCGACCCGACGGCGAGGGGGACGTCACGCGGACGCACGTCGCGTGGAAGTTCGGCAAGTCCACCCCCACGCGCCCCTCGCCGTGCGCGGTCGGCGACCACCTCTACATGGTGAGCGACAGGGGCATCTTCACCTGCCTCGACCTGCGCAGCGGCGAATCGGTCTGGCAGGAACGCCGCGAGGGCCGTCACTCGGCGGCACTCCTCGAGTCGCACGGCCGCCTCTACGCGTGCGACGAGGACGGCGCCACGGTGGTCGTCGCCGCCGATCCGACGGGCTTTCGCATCCTCGCGGAGAACCGACTCGACGACGGATGCATGGCCTCGCCCTGTGTCGTGGGGGACGATCTCGTTCTTCGCACGAAGACGCACCTCTACCGCATCGGCGAGTGAGTGCTACGACCCCGGGATGCTCGGCACCTCCGCCGCCGCGAACCGTGCCGCCGTTCGTGCGACAGGGGGCTCGAACCTCGTCCGCCACGGTTCAGTCGTCCTCATCCTCGTCGTCCTCATCCTCGGCGAACACGAATGCCGCGCGCCGCGGGGGCGGCATCGGGCAATCGGCCCCGCGCACGCTCCGCCAGACGATGTCGGTGAGGAGCAGGTCGTCGGCGGCATCCTCCCTCGAGAAATCCATCGCCAGGGAGGCGGCGGCCCCCCAGCTCGTCGCCGCATTGCGGGCATCGAGCGGCACCGCCGCGGGCCGGCAGCGGTACGGCGAGCGATCGGGCGTGCCGGTGAACGACCGGATCATCGGCAGCGCCGCCGCGTCGAACTGGGACATCGGCTCGAGCCCGAGGATCAGCTCGATCGTGCGCAGCATCGAGCTCGTCGAATACAGGCTCGAATCCACGGCGCCGCGCCGCGCCCACGGGCTGACCACGAGCGCGACGGTCCGGTGGGCGTCGATGTGATCCGCGCCGTTCTGGGCGTCGTCCTCGACGACGAAGATCGCGGTGGTGGGCCAGAACCGCGACGTGCTCACCGCTTCCACGACGCGGCCCAAGGCGAGGTCGTTCTCGGCCATGAAGGCCGTCGGCGTGAGCGCGCCCGGCTTGGTGCCGCTCGTGTGGTCGTTGGGCAGGCGGACCACCTGTAGGCGAGGCATCTCCCCCTCGCGCTCGTAACGGGCGAGCTCCGCGATGAACCGATCGGCCCGGAGGAGGTCGGAGTACTCCATGTCAAAGCCGCGGAAGAGCGGATCGAATCGCCCCTCGAGCGCAGGCACCCGCGCGGTGCCCGGGGCATCCGGCGCGGGGCCGTTGGACACCCACTCGCCGTAACTGCGGAAGCTGACGCCGGCCGCGATCGCGCGGTCCCAGAGGTAGCCCCCGGCCGGACGGGCGATCTC
Organism: Planctomycetaceae bacterium; assembly: GCA_046091445.1. Classification (GTDB taxonomy): domain Bacteria; phylum Planctomycetota; class Planctomycetia; order Pirellulales; family UBA1268; genus QWPN01. The sequence goes on from JBJTBO010000338.1 coordinate 3,490, forward strand.
GAACGTCCCCTCGCTGGGATACGGAAACTTCTTGCGCGCGTTGTGGCCGTACGAGAGCGGCCAGTGCCGCTCGACAAAGTCGGTGGCGTAGGCGCCCATCGACCACTCGTGACCGTCGGCGCTCACCTCGCTCTCGACGTAGAAGTTGTCGAGCAGGACGAACTGCCTCGCGAGGGCATGGTGGTTGGGCGTGACCGGCTCGGGAAAGAGGCAGAGCGTCGGATCACCCCGGCCCTCCGGCATGTCACCGAACACCTGGTCGTAGGTGCGGTTCTCCTTGACGACGTAGATCACGTGGGTGATCGGGCTCTTCCTGTCGGAGCCCGACGGGATCGGGCTGCCCGCGATCTCCTCGGCGGAAAACACCTCGGCCACCTGCGGCGGCCGGCAGGCGTACGCGCGGGCCGTCCAGGCCCGCATCTGCGGCTCGAAGCCGTCCTCCTCGGGCAGGTCGATGCAGGAGACCGTGCCGTCGAAGAGGCCCGCGATGTAGTCGGGCGTCGGTGCGTCGGCGTCGTAGCCGGGCCGCGGCCCGTTGCGGTTGGAGTCGGAGATCACCCCCTTGCCGTTCGCGACGAGCAGCCGGCGACCGTCATGCGCGAGGCGCACCGCCGTGGGATACCAGCCCACGGGGATGAAGCCGAGGCTCCGGGACCGTCCCGGCGTCTCGACGTCCCAGACGCTCACGGCGTTGATGTTGGCATTGGAGACGAAGAGCGTCGTCCCGTCGGCGGCGAGCGCGAGCGAGTTCGGCGTGTTGCCCGGCTGAGCGTCCGCGGAGAGCGTCGCGACGAGCGTCTCGGACACCCCGCCGGCGTCGAGGTCGATCACCAGCACGCTGTTGCGGTAGGCGTTCGCCACGAACAGCCTGCCGCCGTCGGGCGTCAGCAGCATCTCGTTGGGGTGCTCCTCGACCGCGATCCGAGTGACGACGTTCAACTGCGCGGTGTCGATCACCGCGACGGCCGCCTGGCCCCAGAGCGAGACGTAGAGCCGGTGCCGCCGATCGTCCACGACGCAGGTCCACGGATACGGCGCGTCGGTGACGGCCCGCTCGAGCAGTGCCTCCGCCCGCTTCGTGATCGATGGATCGGCCGACGCGGGGATGGCGGGGCCGGCTGCCGGAGCCGCCGCGGTGAGCAGGAGCTCGTCGATGCTCGGCTCGCCGCCGGCAGGATCGAGCCGCACGCGGGAGATCGAGTGCCCCCAGACGTTGGCGACGTAGAGCGTATCGCCCGCCCCGTTCATGCCGATGCCACAGGGGATGCCCCGCAGTTTTTCGTCGCGCAGCGTCACAGCCCCGTCCGGCACGACCGCACCGTCCACGAACCGAAACCGCAGGAGCGTCTCCGCGGCGCCGCCCGACACCCAGAGCACACCGCCATCCGGCGCGAAGGCGACTCCCTGGAACGATTCGTCGAGCCGCGTTCGGGACACGATTCGCCGCCGCGCGACGTCGAGGACGACGAGCTCGTGCGGTCCGTAGCCGCAGTGCAGGACGACGGCATGGAGGCCGTCGGGGTGCATCGCGATCGCCGCGGGAAAGTCGCCCACCTCGACCTGGCGTCCCACGGGCCGCAGCGACCACTGGTTGGGCAGCACGACCGACCCATCGGGCTGCGCTCCCGGCGACCGCTCCGGCACCTCCGCAGCGAGCAGGACGCGGGGCAGACCGGTGAGGATCACGAGCACGGCGAGAGGGATGACGCGCGGGCGCATGGGTGGTTCTCCGGCGGACGGCGGACAGTGGCCGTCGTTGTAGCGTGCGGAGCCCGGCAGAACACCGGGCTCGCGAAAAAGCACGACCGACGTCGCTGCCCGAGAACCCCGGTCGGCCCGTCGGCCGCGCCCGATGCGTTCGAGCCCCCGAGGATCGAAGCTCGCGCGCGTGTCGCGCCGGCTCGGGGGCGGCACAAGTCTCCTCGCCGAGGCCGCGGCGACATCATCCTTGGGCGGAGTTCACCCGGCGCTGGTGAGCACCTGGCCGAGCGTCTCGCGGAGGACCGCGGCGCTTCGCTTGAGGCCCTGCATCTCCTTGGGCCACAGCTCGATCTCGAGCGTGCGCTCCGCGCCGCTCCGGCCGACGACCGTCGGCACCGAGATCGCCACGTCACGGAGGCCGTAGCACCCCCGCTGCACGGTGGAGACGGGCAGCACCCGCTTCGCGTCGAGCGCGATCGCGTGGATCACCTCGGCGATCGAGACGCCGACCGCGAACCCCGCCCCGGTCTTCTTCTTGATCATCTCGGCGCCGCTCGTCTTCGCACGCTGGAAGACGTCTTCGCCGAGCTTGTGGGAGAACCCCGGGTACTTCTCCAGCGGAAGGCCGCCCACGCTCGCGCTGCTCCAGATCGGCACCATGCTGTCGCCGTGCTCGCCGAGGATCACGGCCTGCACCTGCGTCGCCGGCGCCTGCAGGCTCATGGCCAGCAGGGCACGGAACCGGAGCGTGTCGAGGAGCGTGCCGAGCCCGATGACGCGCCCCGCCGGCAGCCCGAGCTCCTGCTCGGCGAGGTACGTCAGGATGTCGACGGGATTGCTCACCACGAGCACCGCGGCATCCGGACGGAGTCCGCCCGACTTGAGCTCCGCGAGGATCGAGCGGAAGAGCACCACGTTGCGGTTGATGAGCGCCAGGCGGCTCTCGTCGGGCTTCCGCCGCAGTCCGGCCGTGATGCACACGAGATCGGCATCGGCCAGCGTGTCGTAGCCGCCGGAGCGGATCACCTGGTCGGCGATGGCCGGAGCCCCGTGCAGCATGTCGAGGGCCTGCCCGTCGGCCAGGTCGGCGTTGGCATCGACGATCACGATCTCGTGCACGATGCCGCCGAGCTGCAGGGCGAAGCCCGCGGACGACCCCACGATGCCGCCGCCGCCGATGATGCCCACCTTCATGGTCGTGTTTCCGTCGGAATGTGGATGGATGCCGCCGCGAACGCGGCAGCGGGCTCAGAGCCCCAGTTCCTTGCAGACCTGCTCGGTCACCGCCTTGACGAGGGCCTCGTGGTCGATCGCCCCGGACGGCCGCACGGCGTTGCCGGGATCCGCCCCCATCGGCGGCGGCGCGTCGAACGCCTTGCGGGTGACGCCCGTCTGGCCCCAGCTCGACCGGAAGACGTCGTTGGCGCAGATGTCGCAGTTCTCCATGCCCGGATCGAGCCGCGGGTCGGTGTAGCCCCACTTCGACTTGAGATCGAGCAGTTCCTTCGTCTCCTGCTTCGTGAGGTAGGTGACACGACCGAGATCCTTGGCGAGCATGAGGATCCGGCAGTACGCGTCGAGGATCTCCGTCCACCAGTAGGCCTTCTCGACCGTCTCGCCGAAGCTCACGGTGCCGTGATTGGCGAGGATCACCACGTTCGACTTCTTCACGTACGGCTTGACGGTGTCGGCGAACTTCTGTCCGCCCGGCGTCTCGTAGCGGGTGATCGGCACGTCCCCGAGGAAGACCTCCACCTCGGGCAGCACGCACTGCGGAATCGGCTCGCGGGCGACGGCGAAGGCGGTGGCGTGAGGCGGATGGCAGTGCACCACCGAGTTGATGTCGGGCCGCTCCTTCATGATCGTCAGATGGAGCAGCACCTCGCTCGACCGCTTGCGTTGGCCGGCGAGCTGGTTGCCCTCCATGTCGACGATGCAGAGGTCCGAGGGCTTCATGAAGCCCTTCGAGATCATCGTCGGCGTGCAGAGCACCTCGTTGGGGCCGAGGCGGAACGAGATGTTCCCGTCGTTGCCGGCGGCGAAGCCCTTGGCGTAGATCCGGCGGCCGATGTCGCAGATCTCCTCCTTGAGCTGGGCGAGCGACTTGTCGGTGGTCTTGATGGCTGGGGTGGCTGCCATGGCGGCTCCTGCTCCTGATGGCGTGAACGCTTGAGCGTCAAAAAGGATTGGTGAAAACAGGTCGTCTCTATCGATTCTTGCCCACGTTTCGGGTCGCGGTCGGATGTCGGGTCGTGCCGGTCGTGCCGGTGAGGTCGAGGCTGTCGATCAGGGCGGCGACGTACGCATCCACCGGCTTGTCGGCGGGCCGGAACGGCTGGGCCGCCTCGCCCCCCTCGCTGAAGGCGACGAGCTGACCGTCACCCGCGCCCAGGTCGTCCCAGGCCACGAGCGGCTCGGCCTCGCCGTCCCCAGCCGCGAGGTCGTCCGGGCCGAGCGGCACGAGCAGCCGCAGCGCACCGCCCCGCATGGAGGCATGCGGTTCGACGAGCGTCACGGTGCCGATCGTGCGGGCGAGTCTCATCGGAGCGTCTCGGGCGTGGGGGCGGGCGACCGGACATGCCGGCTGCGACACGACTCACGTGATGGTGACGGGGTATCGCTCAATGGTGCTTTCCCTTGCAGCCGCAGGGGGTTGATGGTGCGGCCGCGAGCTCGGTCGGCGGCGTCTCGTCGGCGCCCTGCATGAGGTCGCTGCAGAGCCGTTCGAGGGCGCTCGAGGAGAGAGCGGCCGGATCGAGCACGAGCAGGTTCGCCGCACACTCGGCCACGGCTCCCTTCGCGCGGACAGCATCGTGCCCCGTGACCGCCCGGAGGCTCGCATGCCGATTCGCGGCGGCGACGGCCAGATGCGGCCGTCCCGTCAGGAGCACGGCGCGTGCCCCGTCCCGACCGGCGTGGATTGCCAGGGCCGCGAGCACATCGGCCAGCCCCGTGGCCGGCAGACGCTGCGTGCCCGGGACGGCCCGGGCGATCGCGGCCATCTTCGCGCTCGGGTCCGCCGGGCAGGCGGCGTGCGCCACGAGAAACATCCGCGGCGCCGCGCCGGCGGTCGCGGGCGTCCCCGTCTGCCGCACGACCTCGATCCCCGTGTCGGCCGCGTGCTCGCGTGCCGAGGGCGTGAGCACCGCACGCGGTCCCACGAACACGCGTCGCGTTCCGGCCGGCACGCGCTCGAGGACGGCGAGCGTGACGACATGGTCGGCGAGCACGTGTCCGCCGGGTGATGCCGCGGGGGCCGCCGTCGCGACCGGAGCCGGGGGCGAACCGGCGGCAGGGGGCGGGGAGCCACCCGCCCGGGGCGTGGACGCGCTCTGCGTCGCTCCGGCGTCCCGGAGCCGCTGCACCACCTCGCCGACCAGCCGCGCGACCAGTGCCGCATCGACCGTGGAGCGGGAATCGTTCATGCGTTGCACCTCGCTCATCGATCCACCAGGGCGATCGTGCTCCACCGGGCCGGCGTCGTGTCGCTGCCGAGCACGTCCCGCAGGAGACGACCGTCGCTCGTGATCACCACGACGTCCCCCACGCCCGCGGCGATCATGTCGATCGCGAGCTGGGGATCCCCGTCCGGACGCGCGCGGTCGGCGAGGAGCGGCTGCACGACGAGCAGCCGCGTGCCGCCGAGCGACGGGTGCTTCACCGTCGCGGTCGCGGTGCCGATGATCCGGGCGAGCTGCATGGCGATCAGGCCTCCATTCCGGGGCTGCCGAGGATGCGGAGGTCGTCGACCAGCGTGCACCGGCGCTGCCGCGTGAAGGTCAGCGGGGTCGTCACGCCTTCACCCGTGGGCGTCGCGATCGAGAACGAGAGGTAGCCCTCGCCACCCAGGCCGAGGCCGGCCACGCTCGGCCCGTTCTTGACGAACAGGGTCGTGTCGAGCAGTCGGCCCATCCGCGTCATCGTGCGCACGTTCGTGGAGTGGACGATGGCCGTGTGTCGGAACCCGTGCTCGCTCTCATGGGCCCGCTCGATCGCCTCGTCCGCGTCCCGGCAGCGAACGAACGGCAGGAAGGGCATCATCTGCTCGACCGGCACGAAGGGGTTGTCCATGTCGGTCTCACCGAAGACGAGTTCGAGGCCTTCGCGTGCACTCGCTCCGGCGGCCTGCGCGAGCAGGGCCGCATCCCTGCCGAGCAGATCCTTGCACGGCACCTGGTGGCGGTGGGCACCCTCGCCGGCCCAGACGATGGCCCGCTTCGTGAGGGCGTCGACCTGACCGGCGTGGAGCCTCAGGGCGCCGGCCCGCTCCATCGCGACCAGCATCCGGTCGAAGACCGACTCCACGACGAACACCTGCTTCTCGCCGATGCAGAGCAGGTTGTTGTCGTAGGCGGCGCCCTGGATGATCGACCGGGCGGCATGGTCGAGGTCGGCGGTCTCGTCGACGACCACCGGCGGATTGCCGGGACCGGCGACGATCGCGCGCTTGGGCGACTGGAGCGCCGCCCGCGCGACGGCGGGGCCTCCGGTCACGCAGATGAGCTTCACCCCGCGATGGGCGAAGAGTTCGGCGGCGCTCTCGAGCGTGGGCTCGGCGACGAGGCAGACGAGGTTGTCCACGCCGAGGTCCCGCTGGATCGCGGCGGGCAACACCGTCGTCGTGAACCCGCATCCGAGCGGACGGAAGGTGGCGGCCGAGGGCGTCCGCCGGTTCAACGCCGCGATCCAGCGTGACCTCGGCGTGGACAACCTCGTCTGCCTCGTCGCCGAGCCCACGCTCGAGAGCGCCGC
>JBJTBO010000339.1:0-2031 GCA_046091445.1 Planctomycetaceae bacterium
TCACCCGCGGCAGCGCCGAGGCACAGGCGAGAAACGGCTCGCCGTGAAGCCGCTTCCCCTCGTCGAAGCAGGGCACGACGATGACCACGTCGGTGCCATGAGACATCGGTTCCGCTCGGGCGGCTGTCGCGACCGCTGACACGTCGTTCTCAGCGCGGCCTCGGGCGGATGACGACTTCATGCACGGCGTCCCGCGTCGCTGGCCGCATGCTCGGCGCGTCGCCGTCCACCGACGCCTCCCGCCGCAGCACCGCGATCAGGCTCACGCCGCTCCCATGGACCGTCCCGCTCCCGGCCTTGAGGCTGCGGAGCAGCCCGCGCCGTTCGCCCGCGAACACGCGGTAGAGGAGGTAATTCATCGGTGCCGAGGGCATGGCGAGGTCGGTGCCGGCCGCGCCGGAGCGAAAGCCCGGTGGTCGCATGCGGCGCACGAGACGCACGAGGGGCTCGAGTCGGGTGTTGAGCGGCGCGAGCAGGTGACACGAGACCGGCAGCGACTGCCAGAGCGCCGCGAACAGGTCGGGGTCGTAGCGCCGGTAATGCCCGAGCACCTCGTCGTGGGTGCTCCAAAGCGTCATGTCGGCGGGCACCGTGAGCACGAACCAGGTGCCGGGAGCGCAGCGCTCCACGATGTCGCCCAGCAGCCCGGAGTCGTCCTCCACGTGCTCGAGCACGTCGGACATCACGACCGCACGGACGTCGGCGATCCGACCGGCGAGCACGTCCGGCGCCCGTCCCTCGAGGAATTCGCTAGCGGGAGACTTCGACCTCGCGAGTCCGATCGCCGACGCGGACGGATCCACGCCCACGGTCCGGAACCGACCGGCGAGCGCGGCGACCGTGCCACCGGTGCCGCAGCCGACATCCACGACGAGGGGGTCCTTCTCGGTCCCGAGCAGTTGTGTGATGATGTCGACGAGAATGCGGCGGCGGGCGACGAACCACCAATGCCGGTCCTCATGGGCGGCGTGCGCTGCGAACTGGGCCTCATCCATGATGCAACCGGGTGAGTGCAGCATGCCTTCAGATCACCGTGGATCGCCGACCGGCGGGGCCTGCCCGCTCCTCCTCCATTGTTGATTGCGTTGAACGGAAAAGCCACCGTGGCACGGGGTCCGACCGGATCAGCCGGCCACCAGCCTTCGTCGTCCCCGAGGATCGCATGAAGACTCGTGCGCCTCGGCCCCCGAGCCGGCCTGCCTTGGGGTGGGGGGAATCGGTCGGCCCGCGACGTGCGGACGTCGCCTGGTCGCTCGTCCTCGGTCTGCTCGTGGCAGCCGGCTGGGGAGTCGGGGTGGGCCTGCAACGCTGGGCGCTGCCGCTCTCCTCCCCGACGGATGGCTTTCGCGGCGACCTGCTCTTCCATCTGGCGTTGGTCAGGGCCTCGATGGAGGGCGATTTTCCACCGGTGCTTTGGAAGATGGTGCCGTCACTTGGCGCGCCCGATGGCGCGCAATGGAACGACTGGCCCGTCGTGGAGGAACTGCCCACGCTCTGCATGGCCATGATGGGTCGGATCGTGGGACTGGTGGCGGGCTACAACGTCAGCCTGCTCGCGTCGTGCCTGCTGGCCTCCCTGACCTTCTTCACCGTCGCGCGGGCTTCGGGGTGTGCCCGCCCGTGGAGTTTCGTGGGAGGCCTCGCCTTCGGGCTCGCACCGTGCACGTTCGCGCAGACGCCGCACCATCCCTTTATCGCCCAGGCATGGCATGTCCCCTTGTTTCTGCCGATCTGGAGGTGGGTCACGACCGGGGACGGGATCGTCTGGCGGAGCCGTCCCTTCTGGTTCGCCGTCGGTGTGGCCGCCGTGACCGGGCTGCAGAGCCCGTATTACACGAACATCCTCTGCCAGGTGTCGCTGCTCGGGGGCCTGGTGACCTTCGCGCGGAACCGCACCGGACTGGCGTCGGCCGCCGCGGTCGTGGCCGCCGCCGCGGCCGCCGTGGCCCGCCTGTACGTGGACCCCAGGTCCCATCGGCGGGTCCACGGCGCGAACCCCGGGGCGGTGGTCCGCGAGTACAATGGGGGGGA
>JBJTBO010000340.1:0-6927 GCA_046091445.1 Planctomycetaceae bacterium
AGACGCTCGGCCTGCCGCACCCGCTCCACGTGCACACGGCGAACCTCGGGCTGCCCGGCAATTGGCGCACGCTGCTCGAGACGATGCGGACGTTCGCGGCGACCGGCCGGCGTGCCCACCTCGCCCACGTGCAGTTCCACAGTTACGCCGGTGGCGAGCTCGACGAGGGATCGTTCGGCTCGGGCGTCGAGCCCCTCGCGGCGTTCTTCGACGCGCACGAGAACCTGACGCTCGACGTCGGGCAGGTGCTCTTCGGCGAGACCGTCGCGATGACCGGCGACGCGGAGGCGGCGGCCCACCTCGCCGCCGCGACCGGCGCGGCCTGGTCGGCCCACGACCTCCACCTCGAGGGTGGCTGCGGCATCCTGCCGATCGCCTACCGCGAGACGAGCCTCGTCCACGCGTGGCAGTGGGCGATCGGCCTCGAGTGGTTCCTCACGGTGCGCGATCCGTGGCGGATCGCCCTGTCGACCGACCATCCGAACGGCGCGCACTTCACCGCCTACCCGCACCTGATGGCGCTCCTCGGCGACGCCGCGTTTCGTCGCGCGGCCCTGGCCCGGATTCATCCGCGGGTGCGGGCCCGGAGCCCGCTGGCCCGCATCGACCGGGAGTACTCCCTGCAGGAACTCTGCATCGTCACCCGTGCCGCGCCCGCCCGGATCGCCGGCCTGCCGACGAAGGGGCATCTCGGCCCCGGCGCCGATGCCGACATCGCCTGCTACCGGCCCGACCGCGATCTCGCGCGGATGTTCTCCATGCCGGCGAAGGTCTTCAAGTCCGGTCTGCTCGTCGCGGAGGACGGCGTCGTGCGTGAGACTCCCGTCGGCCGCACGCTCGCCGCGTCGTCATGAGGCCGACGGGGCCTCGGACCGCGACTCAGGCCAGCCGTCGTGCCTCGCCATCGAGCGCGTCGAGCACGAAGCGCACGACCTCCGGCGCGACGAGGTCGTAGTAGGCGGGACCGTGTGCGCCTCCGCGCGCGGCCGTCTCGGGGTCGACGCGGGGCTCGAGCAACGCCGTGTGCGGGATGCCGAGGGCGGCGAGTTTCTCCCGGAGCCGGGCGACGCCGTCGTGCCAGTGCTCGTCGCGCGGGTCGCTCGCGAAGCACTGGTGCCGCGGCCAGTTGAGCGGATGCACGTGGAGGATGGCCGTGTCCTGCCGCGCCCGCTCCACGTCGCCGTAGGCCTGCCAGAGCGTGTCGTACAGTTCCCCGTCGTCGCGTTCCCCGGCCTCACGCATGGCGCGGTGGAAATCGATCGCCGGAGCGATCGCCGCGGCGACGGGGAACAGGGCCGGGTGGCGGTACGCCAGCCTCAGGGCGCCCTGCCCGCCCATGCTCGTGCCCAGCAGGCCGATGCCGGGAGGCTCGACGCCGAATCGGCGCGCGACCTCGGCCCGCACGGCATCGACCACGAATCGCTCGGGGGTGACCCGGGGGTCGAACGAGGGCATGATGCGATCGAGCCACCACGATCGACCGGTGCGGGGCGCGATCGCCGGCACGGCCGCCTCTTCGATGGCCCGACGCAGGCCCTCGTACTCCTGAAGCAGGCGGCAGCGCACGCCGTGGAGGTAGATCACGGCCCGGCCCTGCCGAGGCTCCGGCGGCGCGTAGAGTTCGCAGGGATGCCCCGCGAGGTCGATCATCGTCCAGTGTGGTCGGCAGGAATCGGACATCGACACGCGTGGCGGGGAGGGACGACGAACGGTCGGGGCGATTGTAGGACCGATCGACGCCGTCGGCCCGACTCCCGAAGGGATGTCGGCACCCGTGGCCGCGGGAGCGTATCCTGTCGGCGCTGAGCCGAGTGCGGAGGCGCTGATGCACGTCCTGCTGACCGCGGACCAACTGGCGGAGGGAATCTCGCGTCTCTCGGCCGAGGTGCGCCGGGATCTCGCCGACGGGGCAACGCCGCGGCGGCCGCTCACGGTGGTCGGCGTGCTCACGGGCAGCATCGTGCTCGTGTCCGACCTGATTCGTCGACTCGACGGCCAGGTGCGCGTGAGCATGGTGTGGGCGAGCAGCTACCGCGGCACGGCCACCTCGCCGGGCAGCCTCGATCTGCGGCTCGACGCCCTGCCCGATCTCTCCGGGCACGACGTGCTGCTGGTCGACGACATCTTCGACACCGGTCGCACGCTCGAGGCGCTCGTGCTGGAACTGGGCCGCCGCGGCGCCGCGCGCGTGCGATCCCTCGTGCTCCTGCGAAAGCACGGGCGTGCCGAGGTGGGCATCCAGCCGGACTTCGTGGGCTTCGACATACCCGACGTCTTCGTCGTCGGGTATGGTCTCGACTTCGACGGCGCGTGGCGACACCTCCCCTACCTCGCGGCGCTCGATCCCGAGGACATCGCGGCCGCACGGTCCGCCACGCACCATGAGCACCCGCGCCAGCAGCCTGTCGGCCAGGCCGGGACCCGTTGACGGGCGCCTGCTGCTCGTGGCGACCGACCTCGACGCCGTCGGCACCGGCCGGCAGGTCGAACTGCTCGCCGCCGGCTTCGCGGCTGCGGGGCACGACACCCACGTGGCCATCCTCACGGCCATGGACCGCCGGCGCGGCTCGCCCCTTGCGGACCGCGTGCGCGCGGCGGGCGCTACCCCGCACCTGCTCGGCGAACGACCGGTGCCGGACGGCGCCGCCGCGGCGCGACTCGTGAGGCTCGCGCGACGACTTCACCCGGCCGTCGTGATCCCCTTCGGCCGCCGGCTCCTGCCCGCGGCGCTGGCCACGCGGGTCACGGGCGCGGGGCATCGTGTCGTGGCTCGGATCGACGTGCCCGTGCGACGTGCCCACACGGCACTCTGTCTCCGCGCATGCGACCTGGTCGTGGCGTCGTCGCCGGCGGTGGCCGCCACCTGCCGCGGGTCATCGCTCGAGGTCATCCCGCCGGGTGCCCGAGCGGAGGATCGTGCGTGCATGGATCGCACCTCGATCGCCCACCGACTCGGCCTCGATCCCGCGACCACCTGGACGCTGTGCGTCGCGCCGCTCGAGCCGGAGGCACGACTCGACCGCCTCGCGTGGGCGATCGATCAGCTCGGCGTCGTGCATCGCGGACTCGAGCACGTGCTCGTGGGTGCCGGCCCCATGCTGCGGCGGGTGCGACGACGCGCGCATGTGCAGGAGTTCGCGGAGCGGCTCGTGGTGACGCCCTCCTGTCCGGTGCTCCCCGACCTGCTCGCCCACGTGCGCCTCACATGGCAGTCGGGCACCGTGGCCTGCGGTGGCGCCGTCCTCGACGGCATGGCGCTCGGCGTGCCGGCCGTGATGGTCGAGAGCGACGCCGCCCGACAGCTCGTCGTCGATGGGGAGACCGGCCGCATCGTCCCGGCCCTGCCCGAGAGTGAACTGCCGCGCCGCGCGCTGGAGATCATCGAGGATGACGCGCTTGCGCGTCGGTACGGCATCGCCGCGGCCGCTCGTGCCCGAGCCGAGTTCCCCGCCGACCGGATGGTCGCCCGATGGATCGAGGTGATCGGGCGGCTCGGCACCCGGTGCTTTCGGCCGCTCACGTAGCCGGCAGCGCGGCGGCGGGGGTGCGTTGTGGTGCGGGTCGAGTCCCCGGCAGGCCGGACCCCGGTCCTCCGCGGAGCTGATCGAGATCGAGGTAACGGGCGTCCTCGACCTCGACGCGCTCGAGGGCGCGCCAGTAGAGGATCTTGCCGGCCGACGCGCTCGACGGCGCGGCGCCGGGGCGGGTCTGGCGGAAGAGCCGCGCGTCGCTCCGACCATCCCCCTCGAACACGAGCAGGTCCTTGGCCTCACTCCAGGTGAGCCGCGCACTGCGTGCCGTGAATGCCTCGCCCTCGACGAGGACGTTGCCCGCGGCGGCCAGTTCGATCGCGGGACGGGCCGCCGCCGCCGCCGTCTGACCGATGCCCAGCGCGTCACACGATACGACGACGGCGTCCGCGGGCGGACCGCCGGGCGCGTGGGGATCGAGCGTGGCGTCCCCATCGGCCACCGGACCCCAGATCGCCTCCACGCGTTGATCGAACTCGAGCGATCGTCGATGCAGATTCCCGCTCAGGCCACGCTGGAAATCGACGCCGAGATAGGTCGGTCCGGGCGGACGGCGGGCCGGCGCGGCCTGGGATGCCGGCGACGCGGAGGCGACCGCAAGCACCGGAGCCTCTCCGTGCCGGGTGCTGGTGAGCCGGCCCGGCCCGATGCCGGTGACGTCTCCGGTCATGCGGTCGATCACGAGTTCTCGCGCAAAGAGCCGCTCCTGCGACCGCTGCCCGTCGGCGGCGTCGGACTGACTCTCGACACGCACGCCGTTGCCGCAGGACACCCGCGCCACCTGCGGCTGCGGCGCGTCGCCACGTCGTTCGTCGGACGCGAGCTCGAACGGTCGGTCGAAGGCCACGTCGAGCAGGCCGGCTCGCAGCGAGGCACCGGCGCCGATCGCCTCGACGCGAGCGGTGAAGCGCGCCGTGAGGCCGTCGAAGTCCATGCGTCCCTGCCATGTCACGTCGAGCGGCTCGGCGGGCGCCGCGGCGGCCGCAGGGGGCGGCGCCGAGGGCCCCGTGAAGCCCAGGCCACCGAGCCCGCCGCTCGCCGCCACCGGCGGCAGACGCAGCTTTCCCGCGCCATCCACGAGCAGCCGGCCACGGCCCCGATCGAACTCGACGAGCGGGCCCTCGAGATCGATGCCGCGCCCGCGCACCCGCGCCGGACGCCCGGCGATGACGGCCCGCGCGTCGAAGCGCGCCGCGCGGGACAGCTGGAGCTGCTCGCCGAGGATCTCGAGCCCCCCGGCGGGCGTCGGTGCGACGGGCGCGACGCCCTCGGCGGTCTGCTCCACGAGCCGCACCTGACCCTCCATCGAAACCTCCTCGAGGTGGCTGCCCCCGGGGGCCATGTGCACGAGGCCCCGCACGAGGGCGGCGGTGGCGGTGAGACGCACCGCGTCGGCGGCGGGACGGCCGCCGTTCATCCCGGGCCCGCCGGGGAGACCAGGCGCCCCGGCCGCCTGTCCGCCTGCGGACTCCTCGGAGACCGTGCGGAACCACACCTCCAGCCGCTCGGTGCGTGCGGTGACCGGGCCCGCCGCGGCGTCGACGGTGCCGCGCGCGAGCATCCGCGAGGGGCGGATGCGGGAGAGGTCGGGACCGATCCCCGACGGCGACCCGACATCGCGCCGCGGCGCGGTGCCGCCGGCCGCGCCGGCGAGCACGTCGAGCCACCGGTGCATCTCTCCCGCGCCCAGCCGACCCTGCCCGTCGACGGCGACCTCGGCCCCACCGGACAGCGAGACGTCGTGCCCCTCGCCGTCGGGTCGCATCCGCAGCCACTGCTGCCACCGTGCCTGGATCGGCGCGCCGCGCTCCGGCCTCGCCCGCAGCCATCCGGGCCCGACGGCGAGCAGGGCCCCGGGATCGCCCGGCGGACCCGGACAATAGTCGATCTTGCGAGCCTCCATCTCCGAGCCCCGCACCGCCAGTGACACGGGCTCCTCGCCGTCGAGAAGAATGCGTCGCGTGGCGATCTCGTACCCGAGACGGGCGGCGCGCGCCTCGACGCCGGCGCCGCGCGAGGTGACCACGACGGGGCGCCCCGTCGCCTGGATCTCGTCCGGCTCGAGCCCTCGTCTCGACCCCGCCGCGGCCGTCGTCGCACCGGCACCGCGCGGCTCGCCGGCATCCTCGCGCGCGAGGACGATCGCCAGCAGATCGCAGGCCAGATGGTCGGTGGCGGAACCTTCGCCCGTGCGCACCACGTCGACATGATCCTCCAGCGTGATGACGTTCGCCGACACGTTGTAGGAGAGACTTCCCCGGCAGTTCACGAGCACGGGAGCCGCGGCCGTCGTCTCGGCCGCCGGGGTCCGCCCGGGCATCAGGGTCCCTCCGACGCCCTCGAGCCGCATGCGCACGTCCCGTTCGAGCCGGATGAGGTCGACGCCGCCGATGTTGGGGCCGTGGTCGGAACCCTCACCGCGGGGCGTGAGCCTGGCCACGAGCCCGCGGCCGCTGCCGCTCGAGCGACCGTAGCGGAATTGGACGGTCTCGACGGTGCGGACCTCGAGCTGGTCGAGCGTGATGTCCCGCGTGACGATCTCGATGTCGTCCTCGAGCCCGGACGCGGACGGCGTGCCGCGGATCGTCACCTGGCCGCGCAGGCTCCCGCCGACGAGTTTCGCGAGGCGCCCCCGCTGCAGGTCGAGCGGCTCGTCGAATTCGAGCACGGCCCCCTGCGGCGCCCGCAGCACGAGCGTGCGTCCACCCGTCGCCCCCCGTGAACGGTCGGGGAGCAACGCGAGCGTGCAGGGCACGAGGTTCACGCGACCGTCCGGCAGCGTGTGGTACTCCTTGAAGAGGAGCCGCATCTGTCGGCTCTCGAGCACGATCGGGTCATCCCGTTCCCAGGCGCCCGCGGGGAAGACGTCTCCCAGCGCCGCGAGCCGCTCGTCCGCCCGCGCGCGGATCGCCGCCGCCTCCTCCGGCGTCATCGCGAGCGTGGCGGCGGGGTCGCCGCTCCGGGGCTCCACCCACGGCACGACCACCAGCCGGTAGAGGCCCATCGTGGCGAGCACCACGAGGAACACCCGCACCGTCCGGCCGAGGCGATGTTCCATCGGTGACCTCAGCCCGCTGAGGGGGCGGGCGGGTGCGGCCCGTCGACGGTCGTCACGGCGGTCTCATAGCGGGCCACGACCGAGTCCCACGCGCCTCGGGCCCGCAGCAGCCGCTCGACGACCTCCCGCACGGCGCCACGCCCGCCGGGTCGCGACGTGACGAGCGTGGCCGCCGCCAGCAGCTCGTCGCAGGCATCGGCCACCGCCACGCCGACGCCGCAGCGCAGGATGACCGGCAGGTCGGGCAGGTCGTCCCCGACGTATGCGACCTCGTCCCAGGTGAGCCCCGCCTCGGCCACGATCGCCGACACGGCCCCCAGTTTGTCCTCGATGCCCTGC
>JBJTBO010000341.1:0-6903 GCA_046091445.1 Planctomycetaceae bacterium
GGTGTAGATCTCGGTGGCCACTGCGGTCGCGATCTCATCGGCGATGCGACGCTGCTGCGTCACGTCGGCGATGCCGCTGTTGGAGGCGACGATCTTCCCCGCCACGACGGCCGGGTTGAACCCGGCGACCGCGCCGATGGCGAGCGTGCCGGGCGCGCGTCGCCCGCGGTCCGAACTGTCGACGACGAAGAACGGCCGCCCCCCGGCGGTCGCCGGATCGGAGAGTGCGACATCGATGCCGATCGTCGCGTTGCCCACGCCGAAGCCGATCGCATTGCGGGCGATGCCGCTGCCGTCGTCGAGGTTCACGACTTCGCCGATGAGCCGCCAGCCGTCCGCAGGGGGTGCCGTGGCCTGCGCCCAGAAGACGGCCGGCCAGCCTGCGGCCGCGAGCTCCTCGGCAACCTGCCGGGCGACGGCCCCGCCGGGCGGCTCGCTGCGGTCATAGCCCGTGACGGCTTCGACCACCCGCGGCCGTGATGCCAGCAGCGAACGGACTGGCCCCTGCGGAATGACCGACGCCGACTGCTGCCGCAGCTGCTCCGCGAGCGCCGGATCAGCCGTGAACGGCAGGACGTAGATCCGTGCTGGCGGGGTCGCAGGCCAGGTGGCCGCCACCGGCACGGCCTGCGTCTGCGTGGGGCCGAATTGCTGCGCGATCCCGGGCGCCGAAGCCGACGCCGAAAGTGCAACGAGCGGCAGGACACGAAAGATGGACGGCCGGCGCAGACGCATGCGGGAAGGTTCGACATTCCGGTCAGGGAACCTTGAGCGGAGGCGTTCGAAGGCCGAAACTCCGTATCGAGCAAATACTCGGAACACGGCGACTCTCCTGCATGCGGGGTTCATCGTGTGGCTCGTTCTGGTCGGGGGTGTTCGCCGTCGTCGGTGTCACGGGCGGTCTCGTCGTATGCGGCGGTTTCCATACACGCATCCGGCGTCTCGACCAAGACCATGTCGAGTGAATGCCCCGAAGCGCCCTGCTGCCCCGGTTGACCCTTGCAGATGGATCCGGGGTAGTGGCCGGGCCCTCCTCCAACAGCGTCAGATTTGGTGGCACGACCGCCACGAGATCACCCGGCAACGGCTCAGGGCTTTGTGACATGGCGAGCGACGAATCGGGCGACGGCTTCGCGGCCGGGGTCGGGACGCTCATGACGATAGGACGTCGACGTGCGGCGTGGCGGTGGCTCGTCGTCGAGTGGAACTGGCCCGCGGCGGGACTTCTGGCGGCGGTGCTCATCGCGGGCCTGCTGCCAGTGCTTCTCGTTCTCGGGGAGCCGTCCGTCTTTTGGATCGCCCTCCAACTCCCGACCTACCTCGTGCATCAGGCGGACGAGCACGTCGGGGACCGGTTTCGGCGTCATCTCAATGTCCTCCTCGGAACTGAGGCGCTCTCCCGCCCGGCGGCGTTCTGGATCAACTCGGTGGGCGTGTGGGGCGTCGATCTCTTTGCGCTTCTGCTCGCGGTGTTCGCCGACCTCGCGTGGGGCTTCATCGCGATCTACCTGACGCTCTTCAACGCCATCGTCCACGTGCTGGTGGGCGTCATCCGCCGCGAGTCGAATCCTGGGCTTGTCACAGCGGTCGTGCTCTTTCTGCCCGTGGGCGGCATCGCATGGTGGCTGCTCCAGGAGAGAACCGCGATTGGCCCGATCGGCCACCTCGCATGCCTGGCTCCTGTCGTCGTCGAACACGCGATCATCGTGATCTGGGCGCTTCGCGGCCGCTCGGCACCGTCGCGGACCGGTCTCTGAGCCTGCCTGGCGAGTTTGAGCGTCGGTGACAACGAGTCGCGGCACGATCCGCCGCGCCGTGCAGACCTCCAGACATGCACGTCGGTGTATACTGATGTCATGCCAGAAACGCCGATGTCGACCCCTCCGTCAACTTTCCCGACACGCCAGAGCGATCCCGCCCACACGGACGACCGTTCGTCGTGGCCCGTCTGGGTCGGCAGGGTCGGTGATCCGCAGCCCAAAGCCGACTACTCCACACTCACGCCGTCAGAGCGGATTGCCCTTTGCTGGGAAGCGACCAAGCAGGCTTGGGCCCTGAGTGGAAGGGAATGGGATGAATCCGCATTTCGTCGCGATTTTGAAAGCCTTTCGCGACGAGGAGGTTGATCACCTTGTCATCGGCGCGCATGCATTGGCAGCCCACGGACACGTGCGGGCCACGCTCGACATCGATATCTGGGTGAAACCCACGGGCGAAAACGCCGGCCGCACGTGGCGGGCGTTGCAGAGGTTTCGCGCACCGCTTTCCAAGATGAAGCCCGACGATTTTGCCGAGCCACAGGTGCTCTATCAGATTGGCGTGCCGCCAAGTCGTATCGACATCATGACGAGCGTCACGGGACTCGAGTTTGACGCGGCCTGGCCCAATCGGATCCTGGCAACTTTTGGGGATGTCGTCGCACCGGTACTGGGGCTGGACGACATGCGCACGGCGAAGCGGGCGGCGGGGCGACTCAAGGACCTCGCCGACCTCGAGGAACTCGGCTGATCGCTGTGCGGTCCCTGGGTGAGCTCCAGCGATTCAGCCCTCGATCGCATCCCGCGAGCACCTCACCACGGAATTCTTTTTCGAGCACGGCTTCACGGGCACCTCCTTTTCGTCTCGATCTGCCGTCCCGCGACCCGGGCCCAGGAGGCCCTCTGGGGTCGCCCGAGGACGGGCCCATCGGCGGCGTGGCGTTTCCAGACCGACCAAGCGGGAGCCACCGGTGCCGTGGTCCCCCTGCCGACTCGTCCTTCCCGGTGCCTGATTCGTCCCTCGGCCGATCCGACATGCGTACTGAACGCGGCCAAGGAACAGATGGCACACCACTCCTCCCTCACTGACACGCCGCGTCACGAGAAGGTGACGTCCCGGATCACGATCGGGCCGCCGTGTCTCCCGGAGACCTGCACGGTGAGGACGTTGTCGACGATCGTGATCGGCGCGGCCACGGTGACGTTCTGCCACTGGAGGGCGACACGACCGACGCCGCCGTCGGCGAACTGGCCGCCGCGGAGGGTGCCGGCGTTGCTCGCCCGATTGACGACGCCGCGGTCCTGAGGCGCGCCTCCCGCGGGCACGGGCCGCACCGTCGTCACACGCTCGTTCGTCCGTGGCGGCGCGATGATGACCCGGTCGCCGGGTGATGGCTGCGCGCCGTCGAGGGCGCCACTGTTGAAGGTGACTCCCGAAATGACGATCGGCCCCGTGCGCCGGGCGTCGCCGTCGACATCCACCGACAGGCTGTTCCGCACGACCGTCACCGCACCGCCGACCGAAACGCCGCGCCACTGCAGGCCGATGTCGCCGAAGCCGCCATCGGAGAACTGATTGCCCGAGAGGGTGCCGCTGTTGGTGGCCGCATCGAGGATTTGGCCCCGCGCGGCGGCCGTGCCGGACGCAGCCGGATCACCCGGACCGTTCAGCCCGCGGGCGGAGGGCGTCATCCAGCGCGGCGCCAGATCGGTGCGCGGCAGTCGGCCGGGAAAGCGGATGTTCTCGAGCCGCACCGACCCCGCCCGCGGGCCCTGGTTCTGCACCACGAGCGCGTTGCGGACGATGACCAGCCCCCCGTCGGCCCAGGTCACGCCGTTCCACTGGAGCACCACGTCGCCACCGCGCGCGCCCGAGACCTGTCGATCGGTCAGCACCCGCGTGTTGCCCAGCGGCACCACGGGCGCGCGCGCGGTGCCGCCGCGCGTGGACCTGCCCGCCGCGACCGTCAGCGACCGCAGCGTGCGGAGCGCGAGCGGAGACCCCGGCGTCGGTGCCGCCATCGTGCCCGCGAGCGGTGTGCCGAACGTGACGTCCCGCACCGACACGCCGGCCAGGTCCGTCCCCTCGGGCTGGACGGAGAGCGAGTTGTGGACGACCCGGACGTCCCCCGCGACGCGCACATCGCGCCACTGCAGGCCGATGTCACCGAAGCCGCCGTCGGAGAACTGGCTCGCGAGCACGTCGCCGCTGTTGGTCGCCCGGTTGATGGGGAACGTCGTGTCGTCCGGACCGGTCGGCCGCGTGAGATCCGGTGTGATGGAGGGGCCGTCGCGCACGACGGGCGGCGGATCGGGCGGCAGGAGTTGCGGCACTCCCGGTGTCGCCGGCGGGGACGCCCCCGGCTTCGCCGGAAACACCACATCCGTGACCGTGATCTGCCCCTGCCGGTCATTCTCGGGCTGCACGGAGAGCGCGTTGTGCACCGCCGTCACGCTTCCCTGCACGGCGACGCCCTGCCACTGGAGGCCGATATCGCCGAACCCGCCGTCGGAGAACTGCGACGCGACGATGCTGCCGCTGTTGGTCGCGTCGTTTTCCGTATAGCCCCCGGCAGCGGCCGTGAGAGCGGGGGATTCCGCCGCCACGGCCTGCCCCACGCCGGGCGCACGCGACAGGGACGCGCGCCCCGCGGCCGCTTGCCGCTCGTTGCCCTGCCCGAACACCATGCCACCGGTCGTGATGGTGCCGACGTCGTTGCGCTCCGGCTGCACCGAGAGGGCGTTGGTGGATGTGGCCACCCGGCCCGCGACGGTCACGCCGCTCCACTGGAAGCCGATGTCACCGAAGCCGCCGTCGGAAAACTGGCTCCCGAGCACGTCCCCGGTGTTGGTGGCGGTGCTCGTCGTCGGCCCCGGCGGCGGTCGCCCGTGCGAATCGGGCACCGGGATGTCCGGCGACTCACCCACGACCTGCGGCTGGATGAGGAAGCGCTCGAAGCCGACGGCCACGGAGCCGGCGACGTCCACCGCCCCCCACTGCATGCCGACGAGTCCGAAGCCGCCGTCGTTGAACTGCGAGTCGGTGATGCGTCCAGTGTTCGTCCCGGCCTGCATGAGTGCGGGTCGAGCCTGAAGCGACGCGACCGACGGCATCCCGCCCGACGACGGCCCCTGGCCATCCGGATAGCCGATGAGCGAGCGATAGACGATGTCGAGATCACCACCGATCGACGCATGATCCCACTGGAGACCGACATTGCCGAACCCACCGTCGTTGAACTGCGCGTTGGAGACGAGGCCCGACGAGGTCGATGAGAAAGGCACACGGGTCGGGTCGTCGGGCAGTGGCTGCGGAGAGGGGCGCGGCCCGCCCCCGGTCGGATCGGGAGGCGAGCCGCCGTCGGCGTCCTGTCCGATCGACTCGTCGTAGCTGTCGATCGAGAGCCTCCCGCCGATGCGGATCCCACGCAGCTGCGAACCGATCGCCGAGAACCCGCCGACGTCGTACTGGCTCCCGGTCACAAGCCCCGTGTTCGCGGGCGGCACCGTCGGCGGCACGTCGCGTGGCGGGTCGGTGGCGGCGGCATCCGCGCCGCTCGGGTTGAACGGCGTCACCTTCCGGATCGAGACCGGCCCGCCGACCGCGACGTCCCGCCACTGCACCCCGATCTGCGAATAGCCATACGGCCAGTACTGGCTGTCCACGATCTCCCCGGCGTTGCCGGGAAGCGTCGGCGATGTGATGGTGAGCGACGCCACGAGCGAACGCGGCTCGAGCCGCTCGCTCCCGATGCGGATCGCTCGCTCCCATCCGTGCAAAAGAGCCGGGCGTGGGTGCATGGGGCGTCTCTCGCCGACATTCCGCCAGTTGCCCTGTCCATCTCCGCATCCGAGCATATCCGCGTATGGCCTGCGGCCGGCGGGGATTTTCCGGCGTGGAACGCCGGGTGTAGAACCTGTCCGCCGTCGTTGGCCGACCGGTCACATCCGGCAGGTCGCGGCTCCGGGGATTCGGCCATGCAGCACGCTCGTTCAACCCTGCACCGTGCAGCCGCAGCGCTCACCATCCTCGTCATGGCGAGCGGGCTCGGCTGCCGGCCTGAGGCGGTCCGTGACGCCACCGGTCCTGCGGCGGCCACGCCCCCGCTCGTCGCGCTCGTGATGAAGTCACTGGCCAACGAGTTTTTCGCCGGCATGGCGGACGGCGCCAGGGCCCACCACGACGCCTCGGCCGGTCGCTACGAGCTCCTCATCAACGGCATGAAGAACGAGACCGACGTCGAGGAGCAGGTCGGCCTCGTCGAGCAGATGGTCGCTCGGAAGGCGGCCGCACTCGTCATCGCGCCCGCCGATTCGCAGGCGATGGTGCCCGTGCTCGCGCGGGCCGTCGCGGCCGGCGTGCTGGTCGTGAACATCGACCATCGTCTCGACCCCGGCACGCTCCGCGAGGCCGGCATCACGATCCCGTTCGTGGGACCCGACAATCGCGCCGGGGCCCGGGCGGCCGGAGCGGCCGTCGCCGCGCGGCTGTCGCAGGGTTCCGAGGTGGCGATCATCGAGGGGATCGTCACCGCCGACAACGCCAAGCAGCGCGGCCTCGGCCTCGAGGATGCAGCACGGGAGGCGGGCCTCGTCGTCGTGGCACGGCAGAGCGGGCAGTGGGAGATGGAGAAGGCCAACGGCATCGCCGCCGCGCTCCTGACCGCGCATCCGGCACTCGCGGCGATCCTCTGTGCCAACGACAGCATGGCCCTCGGCGCGGTGGCCGCGATCGAGGCGGCGAACCGGCGCGGCGTGCTCGTCTCCGGATTCGACGCCATTCCGGCCGTGCGGCCATTCCTCGACGACGGCCGGCTCGTGGCGACCGTCGCTCAGCACGGCGACCGCCTCGCCGTCGAGGGGATCGAGACGGCGCTCTCCATCCTGGCCGGCGCGTCACCGCCCGAGGATCGCACCACACCGGTCGATCTGGTCACCGCTCCCGCCACGGCGCCGCGGCCGTGAGTCGCGCCGGCATGCGGTTCCTGCGGGAGCGCGGCCTGCTCATCGTCGCGTGGCTCGCGCTCGTCGCGACGTTCGGCCTCTGCTCCCGCACGGTTCTGTCCACCGGCACGCTGGTGACGGTCGCCGGCAGGCTGCCCGCGCTCGCCGTCGTGTCGGCGGGCATGACGCTCGTGATCGTGGC
>JBJTBO010000342.1:0-2038 GCA_046091445.1 Planctomycetaceae bacterium
GGTCTCGGCCACACGGCGACGCGCGTCGCCATGCCGCAGCGCAGGCTGCCGCCGCATGGACGACCGGGGCAGCCTGCGAAGGTGGCGAAGGTGCCGGTCATCACGCCTGCGTCGAGTTTGAGGATTTTGCCAAAGAAACACCCTGGATCGGGTCGAAGAATGAGCGTCGCGACCGATCGCCCGGCTGCTGGGTGGGGTCGCGAGTGTACGGAATCGCGGCTGGCCGGCCCACGCCGGAAACCCGCGTCCGGCCGCATCCGCGGCCGGCCCGGACGGTCCGGCCAGACAACGACGATCGGAGGGTGACACGATGGTGAAGCGAAGGCTGCAGGGCCTCGTCGGCATGTCCTTGGCCGCGACGCTGACGGGATGCCACATCCCGGCGAATTCCCCGTTCAAGGGGCTGGCGCAGATCCGGCCGGTCGCCACACCCCACACCAACGTCCTTCCCCCGGCGGCGATGCTTCAGCATCCCGGACCGGGTGTCGAGGGCCCTGGCCCGGGCATCATCATGCCCGCGTCCTACGAGGCGTCGCTGGAGGCGGCCGGGGCGGCTGGTGGCGGCGGATTCGCCGCGGCCACGGCGCCGGCCTCGCAGGTGGGCTTCATCGGGCCCGACGGCATGCAGGTGCGGTGGGACGTGTCGATGCCCGGCGGATTCGATTCCGAGCCGCTCGTCACCCCCGGTCGGTACGACTTCCCGCAGGGCGCGATCTACCGCCTCAAGCTCACCGACATTCCGGGTCGCGAGGGTCTCGAACTCTATCCCTCCCTCGAGGTCGCACCCGTGACGCCGCGGACGGCGGCGTACCTGGCCCACAACTCGGTCCCGTTCCAGCTCACCGAGGAAGATCTCGATCAGGTGGCGACGGGCAACTTCGTCACGAAGGTGGTCTACCTGCCCGATGCCGAGTACCAGGAGCTCGCGGTCGCGGGCGTGGAGACGCTCGTCAGCACGAGGCTCGATCCCGGCTGTGACCCGGTCGTGGAAGCCGACCGTCGCGGTTCGATCCTCGCGATCATTCGCATCGGCAACAAGGATCTGCAGTCGCGCCTCGTCGATGCCGGCAACGGCATGAGCGTGCCGCTGGCAGCCGGAGGGGTCGCCGGGGCCGGCGGGATGCCTGGTGCCGGGGGTGCCTGCGGGGTCGGCGCTCCGCTCGGGATGCCGTGTGGCGGCGATCCGTCGCAGATGCCTCCCGCGGTCATCGCCGGCCTGACCGCGCCGGAATACGGCATGCCGTACGTGGGCACGCCGATCGGACTGCCCGGGCCGGCCCACGTGCCGCTCGGCATCCCGGCCGGACTGCAGCGGCACACGATCACCAATCACACGAAGATGCACATCCCGCCACCGTCGGCGAGCATCGGCCTCCACGTGCAGCAGGCACCCGGCCTGAGCTATCCGAAGCCCGCGCGTCACGCCTACGTGGCCGAACGGCAGGACGTGCCGCACATCAAGCTCCGGCAGCCGCCCGAGGACCGTCTCCGCTTCGTCGGCAACGGCGGGTCCGATCCCGATGCCGACGCCGCTCGGGCCGGCATGATCGGCCCCGGTGCATGGGATTCGCTCGGCGGTGCTCCCTGTCCGCCCGAGCCGGTCCAGTGACCGTGACCGCACGCCGTCGGCAGGTTCGATTCATTCACGATCGGGCATCCCTCCATGGCCGCCATGCGACACGAAAGCGATGAACAGCGGCCTCGGGAGACGGTGACCCTCGCCTCGGCTTCCACTCAGGATCACGCAGGAGTTTTTCGGACGGGGACCGTGCTGCGGCCCGCACGTCGGCTGCCGGCGACCGCCGCTGTCATCCAGGCCCTGCTCGCGGGTGCATCCCGCGAGGCGGCCCGGACGATGGCTGCGGAACATGTCGCCGATCAGGCAGAACCGGGAGCGATTGGCGTTCGGCGACGGACGCAGCCCGGTCCCCGTCCGGAATCCTTCCTGCCAGACCACATGCAGCCGGTGGAGATCAGCGGTCCCGAGGGGATGCTGATTTCGATCGAGACCGCGGCGGGCTGGTCGCCGATGCAGCCG
>JBJTBO010000343.1:0-2091 GCA_046091445.1 Planctomycetaceae bacterium
CACCGAACCCGCCCGCACGAGGTCGCTCGCCGCCTCGACGGCGTGCTCGATGTCCTGGGGATAGTGGTTGCGTCCGCGGACGATGATGAGGTCCTTGAGTCTGACCGTGACGAAGAGCTCTCCGTCGTCGAAGAACCCGAGGTCGCCCGTCCGGAGGTACGGACCGTCGTTGGGTCGCCACTTGGTCACGCCGTGTCCGGCGGGCGGCTGGGGCGGCTGCACCAGCATGGCGCCGAACGTCTCGCGGGAGGCGTCAGGGCGGTTCCAGTACCCCTGCGCGACGCTCGGACCGCTCACCCAGATCTCGCCGACCCGGCCCGGAGCCAACGGCTCGCACGTCTGGGGATCGACGATGAGCACGTCCTGGCCGTCGAGTTCGCGGCCGCTGCCCACGAGCAGACGCGTGCCGGATGCGTTGACCGGCCTGCCCTGCGCCGTGCCGGTCTCGATCGCCCCGGCGTCGAACGCCCGGATGACCGGCTGCTCGAACTTCATGCCGCCGGTCACCATGAGCGTGCTCTCGGCGAGGCCGTAGCACGGGTAGAAGGCCTCGCGACGGAAGCCACTCACTGCGAAGGCCTCGCAGAAGGCCTCGATCGTCTCGGCCCGCACCGGCTCGGCGCCGTTGAAGGCGAGCGACCAGCTCGACAGGTCGAGCTGGGCCCGCTGTTCGGGCGTGGTCTTCCGCACGCAGAGCTCATAGGCGAAGTTCGGCCCGCCGCTGATCGTCGCGCGGTAGCGGGCGATCGCCTGCAGCCACCGCAGGGGCCGCTGCAGGAACGAGACGGGCGACATCAGCACGTTGAACTTGCCGCCGTACAGCGGGACGAGGATGCCGCCGATGAGCCCCATGTCGTGGAAGCTCGGCAGCCAGAAGACGCCCGACTGGCTCCGCGTGATCTCGAAGGCCTGCATGATCCGCAGCGAGTTGTGCAGCAGGTTTTCGTGCGACAGCATCACGCCCTTGGGCGTGCCGGTGGAGCCGCTCGTGTACTGCAGGAACGCGAGGGTGTCGCCATCGATCTCGGGGCGCTCCCAGCGGTCCGCCCAGTGCGGCTCGAGCTCGGTGTCGACCTTCCAGACAAGGTGCTCGAGGCTCGGCGCGGTGGCCTTCAGACCGTCGAAGCGATCGAGCACGTCGCGGGTCGTGAGGGCGACGGAGGCGTCGGCATCCGAGGCGATCGCCTCGATCCGCTCCACCGAACGGTTCTTGCGGGGCGGATAGGCCGGCACCGCGATCGCGCCGCCGTACAAGCAGCCCATGAAGGCGGCGATGAAATCGAGTCCCGACGGATAGAGCAGGAGGACCCGCTTCCCCGTCATTCCGCGATCCATCAGCCAGCCGCCGACCGCTCTGGCCTTGCGGTCGAGTTCGGCGTAGGAGACGTGAAGCTCCTCGTGCTCGCCGTCCACGAGGACCGTGAACGCACGATCGTGAGGGCGGTAGGCGGCCCGCTGCCGCAGCAGGTCGACGAGCGTCGGGGCGAACGACGACTCGCTCGTGGGATTCGGGATCACTGCTCGGGACGTCTCCACCGAGGCTGCCATGCGGCCCACCCGCCGACCCGCATTGCGGCGGAAACCGGTCATGTGCCGACCGCAGGGGATTTCGGCAGGAGACGACCGGGTCCGCCACAGTTTACCCGTCCGCGCCAGACAACCGGAAGGATCGGACGACCCGCCGGACCGGGAGCCATTTGGACGGGAAAACGCGTGTGGTGCGGCGAGATTATGGCACGCGGCTTGCACAGCCGGCCCGTTGCCGGGGGCCGAGATGCCCCTCCCCGAAGACCGGGTGGCGTATCTGGCGCACCGGCCGATCAGCGCTCGGGGGAGGCTACGGCCCGCGCGAACTGTCGCTCGAGTTCGACGAAGGCAGCGGGCGTGATGTCCTCGGCCCGTGCGTCGGGCTCGAGGCCGCACGCGCCGAAGACGTGCTCCACCGTCTCACGGGCGTTCTGGTCCGTGCGCTTCCCCGCCATGCGCGCGAGCACTCCCCGCAGCAGCTTGCGGCGGTGACAAAACACGTCGCGAACGAACCCGTGGAAGCGGTGGAGGTCGTCGATGCTGCCGCGTCGAACGGTATCGAGA
>JBJTBO010000344.1:0-2151 GCA_046091445.1 Planctomycetaceae bacterium
CCCGAAACGCCGCCCGTTCGAGGGTCGCGGCCGCGAGGGCCGCGTCGCCGAGGTCGCTCGCCGTCCAGCCCGAGCCGCGGATGGTTCCAGCGACGGTGAGCCCCGGCGTCTTGCACCGCCGAAACTGGCAGTCGGCGAGCACGGCTGCGGACTCGAACGCGAGCCCTGCCCCCGTGCAGCCCCCGAACTCGCAGCCGGAAAGCGTGGTCGCCGTGAAGACCGTGGCGTCGAGCGCGACCTCGAGCAGCGACGTGTCGGCCCACGAGCCACCGGAGACCTTCGCCCGCGCACACTGCCCGCCGGCCACGAGGCCTTTCGTGATCGTGACGTCGGCAAACGCCGTCTCGTCGAGGTTACAGCCGATGAACCGGGCGGCGTCGAGCGCGATCCCGCGCCACGCCGAACCGCCGAGGCCGCTTTCCGCGAAGAGCACGTCGTGCAGCCGGCCGCCGGCAAACACCGCCTTGCCGAGGTCGCACTTCGTGAGGCCCACGATGTGCCAGTCGGCCGCCTCGAACGTGACGCCCGCGAGCGGCACCTCGACGAGCATCACCTCCTCGAGGATGGCGCGGTCGAATCGCCGACCCGCCGGCGAGGGAATGGCATCCTTGCCCCCCGGCTCGGCCGCGGCCACGACGAGCGCACGGCGAACCGGCTCGCCGGCCGCGAGCCGGCGGAAGAACTCCGCCACGGTGAGCGGCTCCCACTGCTCCGCGCCGGCGGGCATCCCGGGAATGTTCATGATGGAGATTCTCCAGCCAGCATCGTGCCTGCCACGATCGCGCCGGCGACATCGAGCGAGTCGAGCGTGCTCTCCCAGAAGCCGCAGCCGTAGGCGTTGGAACCGGCGAGGCTCGCTCCGGTCAGGTCGGCCCGGTCGAAGACGGCCTCGAAGAGGTTATTCCTCGTGAGCTTCGCCCCGGCAAGGCCCGCGTCCTCGAACACGGCGTGCCGTAGGCCGCAGCGGTCGATCGTGGTCCCCGTGAGCGCAGCCTCGGCGAACCGGGCGCGCGGGAGGTCGCACCGCGAGATCGTCGCGCCATCGAGCCGGGCAGCCTCGAACACGGCCTCCGCTCCGGTGCACCGGGTGAACGTGGCCCCGCGGAAATCAGCCCCGTCCTCACCGCGAAACTTCGCGAGATCGCACTCCGTAAACCTCGCCTCGCGGGCCGTCGCGCCGCCGAACGCCGCCCACTGGAGCACCGCCTGGGAAAACGTCGCCCGCTCGAGGTTGGCCCCCGTGAAGGTCGCCACCGCCAGCCGGCAGTCGGCGAGCGTGGCCCCCGCGAGATTCGCCTGCGCGAAGTCGGCATGGTCGGCGGTGCAGCCCGAGAGGTCGGCGCCGGCCAGATCGAGCCCCGCGAGTTTGGCCGCCGTCAGCGTGCTCCCGCGCCAGAGGGTCGCCGCGACGGTCGCCCCGGAGAAGTCGGCATGCGACAGGTCGGCCGACTCGAGCACCGCCTGCGACAGATCGGCGGAGCCCAGATCGGCCCCCACGAGACTCGCCCCCGCGAGGTTGGCCATGGCGAGATTGGCCCCGGCGAGCCGCGCCCCGGCGAGATTCGCTCCCGCGAGATGCGCTCCGGCGAGGCTCGCACCCGACAGATCGGTGGCCGCGAGGTCGGCCCCGGCGAGGTCGAGGCCCGCAAGATCCTCGCCGGCCAGAAGCATCGTCCGCCAGCCGCGGCGCGACGCCTCGGCCACGTCCACGCGGCCATCGGGCAGCCGGGGAAGAATCCGGGCGGCCGCTGCCGCCTCGCCGGCCTCCCGCCTGGCCTTGGTCTGGGCGTCGATCGCGGCAGCGAGTTCCTTCGCGGCAGCCTCGACAGCGACCATCTGCTTCTGGATCGCGTAGCTCGTGGCGGCGGGCGAGTCGGGCTCCGCGCCGGCGGCGAGTTGTTCGGCGCGGGCGAGCATCTCTTCCCGCGACGGAGCGTCGGCCATCCCGGCCCGGATCTTCTCAATCGTGCCGTCGGCCTCGAGCTTCTCGCGGAGGGCTTTGACCTGGGACGTGGCCTCGTCGATCGCGGCCGCGAGTGCCTTGGCCCGGGCGGCTGGGCCCGCACGAGCCGCCAACGGCTCGCCCGCAGCCACGGGCGCTGTCTCGGCGGGCGATGCCTCGGCGGGCCGGCCCACGTCGGTCGGCACGAC
>JBJTBO010000345.1:0-5651 GCA_046091445.1 Planctomycetaceae bacterium
GGTGGCCACGGCGGGGCAGTGCGAGATCGACATGCGTTACCAGGAACTCGTGCGCATGGCCGACCAGATGTGCCTCTACAAGTACATCGTGAAGAACGTGGCCCGGCGTCACGGCCGCACCGCCACCTTCATGCCCAAGCCGATCCACGGTGACAACGGCTCCGGCATGCACACCCACATCTCGCTCTGGAGGGACGGCCATCCGCTCTTCGCGGGCACCGGCTACGCAGGTCTCTCCGAGATGGCGCTCCACGCCATGGGAGGCATCCTCCGCCACGCCCCCGCCCTCCTCGCGCTCACGAACCCCACGACCAACAGCTACAAGCGCCTCGTGCCCGGCTTCGAGGCGCCGGTCAACCTGGCCTACTCACAGCGGAACCGGTCGGCCGCCTGCCGCATCCCGATGTACTCGGCGAGCCCGCGGACGAAGCGTCTCGAGTTCCGCTGCCCCGACCCGACGTGCAATCCCTACCTTGCGTTCGCGGCGATCCTCATGGCGGCCATCGACGGCATCCAGAACAAGCTGCATCCCGGCGACCCGCTCGATCGCGACATCTACGACATGCCGCCGGAGGAGCTCGCCGACGTGCCCAAGGCGCCCGCCTCGCTCGAGGAGGCGCTCGACGCGCTCGAGTCGGATCACGACTTCCTCCTCCGCGGCGACGTCTTCACCGACGACGTCATCGCCACGTGGCTCGCATGGAAGCGCGACCGGGAGATCGCGCCGATGCGACTCCGCCCACACCCCTACGAGTTCTGCCTCTACTACGACCTGTGACCACCGGCTCGGGGTCGTCACGATCGCTGCGACGGCCTCCGATCCCGATCGCGTCAAGCAGGCGGATCATCCTGCACGACCGGCGGGGGACGTGACACGGGGATATACTTGCAGGCGGTCGAGCGCCGCTTCCCGGTCCGGCCGATTCCCTCCACCCGCGTGGCGCACATGATGTCAGGCTCGGCGCGATGGGTGCTCGGAGGCATCTGGGCCATCGTGTGCGGTGCCGTGACCGCGCCTCGACCGGCCCTGCCCGTCGATTTCTCCCGCGACGTGCAGCCGCTCCTGGCCCGCCGGTGCATCGCATGCCACGGCCCTGACACGCAGGAGGCCGGCCTTCGTCTCGACGACCGCACGCGTGCCACGGGCGCGCTCGACAGTGGTGCGACCGCAGTCGTGCCGGGCGACCCTGCGGCGAGCGCGGTCATGGCCCGGATCACGTCGGACGACCCCGACCTCAGGATGCCGCCGGAGGGGGCGGCCCTGTCCGCGGCGGAAGTCGCGGTGATGCGCGACTGGATCGAGGCCGGTGCCGAGTGGCAGGCACACTGGGCCTTCCGGCCCGTCGTCCGGCCGGGGGTCACGGGGTCGATCGACGCGTTCATCGACGCGGGCCTTGCCGCCCGTGGGCTGCCCCGCACGCCCGAGGCCGACAGGGCCACGCTCCTGCGGCGCGTCACCTATGGCGTCACCGGACTGCCCCCGAGCGAGGGCGAGGTGCGCGCGTTTCTCGACGACGCCACGCCGTCGGCCTGGGAGAAGGTCGTGGACCGCCTGCTCGCGTCGCCCCACTACGGCGAGCACTGGGCCCGCCACTGGCTCGACCTCGTGCGCTTCGCCGAGACCAACTCCTTCGAGCGCGACGGCGCGAAGCCCCACGCCTGGCGTTATCGCGACTACGTCATCCGTTCCCTCAATGACGACAAGCCCTACGACCGGTTCGTGATCGAGCAGCTCGCCGGCGACGAGCTGGAGGAGGTCACGAACGACGCCCTCGTCGCCACCGGCTACTACCGGCTCGGCCTCTGGGACGACGAGCCGGCCGATCGGCTCCAGGCGCGCTACGACGGGCTCGACGACATCGTCTCAACCACGTCGCAGGTCTTCCTCGGGCTGACGCTCAACTGCGCCCGCTGCCACGACCACAAGATCGACCCGCTCCCGCAGCGCGACTACTACGCGATGCTCGCCTTCTTCCACAACATCACGCCGATGGGCAACGGCGGCGACCAGATCGAGCGGCCGCTCTTCGACGGTCCCGACGCGCGACGCACGTACGAGGAGAAGACGGCGGACCTCGAGCGCCGCCGCGACGAGGCGCAGGCCGCGGTGACCGCGGTCGAGCACCGCTTCCGCGAGGCGCTGCGGAGGGAGGCCGCGGGACCGGCCGGCGGCGATCTCGACGACCTCGCGTTCCGCTTCTACCGCGATGCGTGGCGGAGCCTGCCGGCCTTCGACGAGCTGAAGCACGAGGACGAGGGCCCGCTCCCCGGTGGTCTCTTCGACATCGCCGCGGCCCCGTCGCTGCGGCCCGACAATTTCGGCTACGTGTTCACGGGCTTCCTCAAGGTGCCGGCCGACGGCGACTACACGTTCTCGCTCGATTCCGACGACGGGTCACGGCTCACGATCGACGGCCGCGCGGTGCTCGAGTACGACGGCATCCACGGTGAGGGGAGTCCGAAGACAGCGACCGTGCGCCTGGCGGGCGGACGCCGGGCGATCCGTCTCGACTACTTCCAGGGCCACCACGGCAAGGGCCTCACGGTGGGCTGGTCGGGTCCGGGCTTCGAGCGCCGCCTGCTCTCGGCCGTGTCCACTGCAGGACGCGATGTCGCACGCGACCTCGCGAGGGCGATCCGCGCCGAAGGGGAACGGGTGCTCGGTGCCGAGGCGATGCGTGACTACAACGAGCGGGTCAAGGCGCTCGAGCAGCTCAAGAAGGAGCGGGTGCCCGTCGACAAGGCGCTCGTCGTCACCGAGCACGGTCCGAGCGCCCCCGAGACGTTCGTCTTCTATCGCGGCAATCCCCATGCCGAGCCCGACGCCGCGAACCGCGTCGTGCCCGCGTTCCCCGCGATCCTCGCGCCGCCGGCACCGGCGATCACGCCTCCCGCCGGCGGCCGCTCCACGGGACGGCGCATGGCCCTCGCACGCTGGATCACCGCTCCGGACAACCCGCTCACCGCACGTGTGATCGCCAACCGCGTCTGGCAGCACCACTTCGGCCGCGGCATCGTCCGCAGCGCGAGCAACTTCGGCCTCATGGGCGACCCGCCCACGCATCCGGAGCTCCTCGACTGGCTCGCCGGCGAGCTGGTGGCCGGCGGCTGGCGGCTCAAGGCCCTCCACAAGACGATCCTCATGTCCCGCGCCTATCGCGCCGCCTCGACGGGCATTCCCGAAGGGCTCGCGCGGGATCCGCTCAATGACGCCTTCTGGCGGTTCGACATGCGGCGGCTCACCGCGGAGCAACTGCGCGATTCCGTCCTCGTGGCCAGCGGCGCCTTCAATCCGAAGATGTTCGGGCCCGCCATCTACCCCACCATGCCGCAGGCCGTGCTCGCCACGCAGTCGCGGCCGGGGAGCGGCTGGGGCGACTCGCCCGCGGCCGAGCAGGCCCGCCGCAGCATCTACATCCACGTCAAGCGGTCGCTCCTCACGCCGCTGCTCGCGGACTTCGACCTGGCCGACCCCGATTCCTCCTGCCCGGTGCGGTTCACGACCACGCAGCCCACGCAGGCCCTCGGCATGATGAACGGCGACTTCCTGCACGCGCAGGCCCGTCGCTTCGCCGAGCGGGTCAGGCGCGAGGCGGGAGGCACCAACGCCGATCAGGATGCGGCGATGGTGCGCCGTGCGCTCGAGGTGGCGCTCGTGCGTCCCGCGACCGACGCCGAGGTGACCCGCGGCGTGGCCCTCATCGACGATCTCGAGCGCACCGACGGGGTCGCTCCCGGCCGCGCGCTCGAGCTTTTCTGCCTGCTGCTGCTGAACACGAACGAGTTCGCCTACATCGACTGACCGGGAGACGACCGGATGCGCGACGCCCACACGCCCGCACCCCGCGCGGCCTTCTGCCGCCGCACGCGCCGCGAGTTCCTCTGGGAGGCCGGGGCGTCGTTCACCGGCCTCGCCCTCTCCGGCCTGCTGGACGACGGCTTCTTCGCACGGCAGACGCACGCCGCCACGGGCATCCCGTTCGCGAATCCGCTCGCGCCCAGGCCACCCATGTTCGCGCCGCAGGCGAAGAGCGTGATCTTCCTCTTCATGTACGGCGGCCCGAGCCACGTCGACACGTTCGACTACAAGCCGGAGCTCTATCCGCTCGACGGCAAGACGATCAAGGTGAAGACGAAGGGCCGTGGCGGCGAACGGAGCGAGAGCCGAGCGGTCGGGCCCAAGTGGGCCTTCAAGCAGTACGGCGCGTGCGGCAAGTGGGTGAGCGATCTGTTTCCGCACGTGGCCCGCCACGTGGATGACATCGCCTTCATCCACTCGATGACCGCCGATTCCCCCATCCACGGCTCGGCGATGCTGCAGATGAACTCCGGGAAGATCCAGTCGGGCGCTCCCTGCCTCGGCTCCTGGGCGAACTACGGCCTCGGCAGCGTCAACGAGAACCTCCCCGGCTTCGTCGTGATGCTCGATCCCACCGGCGGTCCGATCTCGGGGGCGAAGAACTGGTCGAGCGGCTACATGCCGGCGACCTACCAGGGCACGATCCTCCGCAGCAAGGGAGCGCCGATCCTCGACCTCGCGCCCCCCGACGACATGCCGCTCGAGGCCCAGCGCGCGATGCTCGACGCCCTGCGCGAGACCAACACCGCCCACCTGCTCTCGCGCGGCGACAACAGCGAACTCGCCGCGCGGATCGCCTCCTACGAGCTCGCCTGGAAGATGCAGGAGCACGCGCCGGAGGCGGTGGACCTCTCGCGCGAGACCGAGGAGACGACGCGGCTCTACGGCCTCGACCAGCCCCGCACGGCCGACTTCGGCCGTCGCTGCCTGCTGGCCCGGCGGCTCGTGGAGCGGGGCGTGCGGTTCGTGCAGCTCTACTCGGGCGGTGCCCACAACGACGACAACTGGGACGCGCACGGCGACCTGGTCAAGAACCACGAGTTCCACGCCGGCAACACCGACCAGCCGATCGCCGCCCTGCTCACCGACCTGAAGCGCTCGGGGCTGCTCGACAGCACGCTCGTGATCTGGGGCGGCGAGTTCGGCCGGCAGCCGACGGCCGAATATGCCGAGGGCACGGGACGCGACCACAACGCCTTCGGCTTCACGATGTGGTTGGCCGGCGGCGGCATCAAGGGGGGCGTGAGCGTGGGCGCGACCGACGAGATCGGCTCCGCGGCGATCACACCGGGGCCCGGCCACGGGAACGGCGACAAGCCGGGATTCCACGTGAAGAGCCTTCACGCCACGGTCCTCCATCTGCTCGGTCTCGATCCCAACCGCCTGAGTTATTTCTTCGGCGGCCTCGATCAGAAGCTCGTCGGTGTCGAGCACGTTGAGCCGATCCGCGACGTGCTCGCGTGAGCGGGCGGTTCCTGCACAGGGTCGCCGCATGATCGTCCGCTCGTCGGCATTCCCGGTTCACACGCCTGGAGGCGGAGGCCACCGCGGGCGGCGTGCCGGCATCGCCGCGTCCGTCGGCCCACCGACTCCCTGACACCGCAACCGACGACATGCGATCGACAATGTCGGGCATCGTGTGCGCGGTCGTCGTCGTGATGGCGGGCTGCCGTCATGCTCCGCCTGGGTCAGGCACCGCGGTCCCAGCGTTCGTCTAGCAGGTGGAGGCCGTGCGGGCCGGCCGCACCGCCACGATCCAGGCCACGACTCCGCTGTCGGCAGCCGAGTGGGA
>JBJTBO010000346.1:0-6861 GCA_046091445.1 Planctomycetaceae bacterium
GGATCGCCGCTGCGAGGTCGGCCGCCGCTGGGCCATCGCCATCCTCGTTCGGGGCGGGACTTTTCTCACCAGGGGCCTTGCCGCCCAGCGGATCGTCACCCATCTCCTTGTCGGCGACGGCATCCGGCGGCGCATCCGCCGGCGTTCCGTCGGCGGACGCATCGAAGGCCTTTTGCCGCTCGCCCGTGCCGCTCTGGGTCGGCTCCGACGGCCCGGGCTCCAGCCCCGCGAGTCCGGGGAGCGATTCGAGGCCGCCACCGGTTTGGGCGCGAGGCGATGGCTCGGTCTTCCGCGCGACCTGCCGCGGGCGCGGCAGGATGAAGGACGCACCCGGGAGCCAGCGACGCATGCCGATCGAGTCGGGCCAGCCGAGCCACATCAGCCCGATGAGCAGGGCGATCACGATCGGGATCGACGCCGCACCGCCCAGGACGATCCCGAGGACCTGGCCCAGCCCGCCGCCCTTCTTCTTCGGGGCGGCGGGGCGAGGAGCCGGTCGCGCCGCCGCGGCGCCCCCCGCGCCCAACGCAACAGCCGCCGCACCGACCGCCGGCTCGACGGCGGATGCGGCGAAGAAACCCGCCGCGGCGTCCTCCTCACCGATGTCGTCGCGTGCCGCCTCGTCGCCCGATGCCTCGCCGATCTGGTCCCACGGCGACGCCTCGTCGTTCGATCCGGCGGCGGACTCGTCGAGCGCTCCCCATGCCGCGTCGGCCAATGCCGCGGACGCCTCTGGGTCACCGCCGGCAGCGGCAGCCACACCGGCCTCGTCGCTCGCGTCGTCGAATGGTGCGGCCGCGCCGCCGAAGTCGAAGGGATCATCCCCGGCATCGGCGGCCGCCGCTGAATCCTCTTCCATGCCGCTCGCCGGCGAGAACACCGACAGTGCGGGTGTCTCGGTCCCGGCGGCAGTGCCGTCGTCATCGGCGGCGTCGCCTTCGCCCGCCTCGGGCTCATCTCGGCCCTCGAAGACGTCGAACGGACCTCGCGACACGGCCTCGCCGTCCTCGTGGTGCGCGCTTCCGTGATCGATCGGGCCGTCACCCCCCACGAGTTCGGCAAACAGGTCGCCGTCAAGTTCCCCGTCGTCAGCCGACGGAGCCGGTTCCTGAGGCAGCACTCCGGTCAGGGAACCGTGCGATGGCACGACCTCCCCCGCATCTTCATCCCCCGCATCTTCATCTTCGTTTTCGTCGCTCGACTCGACGGCCTCTTCCGTGACGACGCCGAAGGGATTCCCATCACTGACCGCGTGCACCGCATCCTCGAGCGCCGCGAACGGGTCGGCGGATGACGCCGCGGCGAGTCCCGCAAAGGGATCCTCCGCCGGCGATTCGAGAGCTTCCGCACCCACGTCCGACGTCTCGTCGCGACTCCCGGCATCGAGTGTCGCGAAGTCGAACGCACCCACGCCGTCGTCACCCGGCGCATCGGCGACGAGGTCGGCCCACGGATCCTCTGCGGCGTTCCGCTCGTCATCGGGCGGCGTGTCGGATGCCATGCGACGAAGTCTCCCCTCGGATGGTCTGGTTGGGTCTCGGCAAGTGTACCACCGCCGGAAACACGTCCGCCACGGCCGGAGCGCGCGAGGATTCACGCTCAGAACCCGTGGGCCGGTCCGTACCGCTCCTCGAGGCTCTCGAGCAGCCAGCGTTCCGACACCGTCTGGCCCGTCGCCCGGGTCACGAGCGGGACCGACTCGAGGGTGCGGCCGACGGCGTGCACCTCGGTCCGCAGCCAGCCGAGCAGCGTGTCGAACCGGCCGGCGGCCATTTCGCCCGGGATGCCCGGATGGCGATCGAGCGCCGCCCGCATGAGCTGGGCGGAGAAAATGTTGCCGAGCGTGTAGGTCGGAAAATAGCCGATCAGGCCGGCGCTCCAGTGGATGTCCTGGAGCACGCCCCGGGCGTCGTCGGGCGGGCGGATGCCGAAGTCCGCCTCGAAGCGGTCGTTCCATGCGGCCGGGAGGTCGCCCACGTCGAGCTCCCCCTGCACGACCGCCCGCTCGAGATCGAAGCGGAGCATGATGTGGAGGTTGTACGTGAGCTCGTCGGCCTCGACGCGGATGCACGAGGGTCGCACGCAGAGCAGCGACTCGTGCAGCGCTTCGGAGTCGGCGTCGGCGAGAGCGGGAGGAAA
Organism: Planctomycetaceae bacterium; assembly: GCA_046091445.1. Lineage (GTDB taxonomy): Bacteria > Planctomycetota > Planctomycetia > Pirellulales > UBA1268 > QWPN01. The sequence goes on from JBJTBO010000346.1 coordinate 2,140, forward strand.
AGCGGCACCCCCGCGCGCACAGCACCAGGTCCAGAAGTCGCGCGCGCGGCCGACGAGGTTCTCCCAGAGCCGCGACTGCGACTCGTGCACGCCGAGCGACGCCGCCTCGCCGGGTGGCAGCACATACCAGTCGCGGCGCAATCCCTGCTCGTACAGGCCGTGCCCCGCCTCGTGCATGACCCCGAACAGGGCCGTGGGCAGGAAGCGTTCGTCCCACCGGGTGGTGATCCGGCAGTCATCGGGACCGGCGGTCGAACAGAACGGATGGTCCGTCGTGTCGAGCCGTCCACGCTCGAAGTCGAAACCGATGCGCGCCGCGACCTCCTGCACGAAGCGGCGCTGGACCTCGACCGGATAGTCCCGACGAAGCAGCGCGTCGTCGGGACGCTTCCTCGCCTCGACGCAGCGTCGCACGAGCGGCACGACGCCCGCGCGCAGCCTGCCGAAGACCTCGGCAACCGACGCCCAGCGGGCGCCGGGCTCGTAGTCGTCCATCAGCGAGTCGTACGGATCGAGGTCGGGAAGCTGGCAGGCCGCCTGCTCGCGCTTGAGGCTGAAGATGCGTCGCAGCCACGGCTCCAGCATCGACCACGAGGCATCGGCCCGAGCCCGGGCCCACGCCTGCTGCCCCTCGACACAGGTGCGGGCCAGCTCCTCGACCAGCCTGGCGGGGAGCCGCGCCTGCTTGGCGAAATCGTGACGGAGCAGGCGAATCGTCGCCTGCGTCTCGGGCGATCCGTCCCGGGCCAACGGGCCTGTGGCGAGGGCGGCGAGCCGCTCCCCCTGCACCGGATCGATGCGGTCGCGGTGGACGAGCGCGGCCAACGCCGCCACCTGATCCGCGCGATAGCCTCCCGCGGCGACGGGCATCATCGTGCGTTCATCCCAGCCGAGCAGCCCCTCGACCGACGCGAGCAGCGCGGTCCGGCGGGCGTGGTCGCACGCGGCGGCGAAGGATTCCTCGGCGGTGGCGACGGCTGCGGCCATGGATGTCTCCCGGCAGGGTGTGCGGACGGCGCCGAGTATGCTGACTGGGGAACGACGGCGGCAATGGACCGCGGGGCCTTCGCAGGGAATCTCACCTGGTCGATGTGCTCGTCGTCGCCCCGCATCCGGACGACGCCGAGCTCGGCATGGGCGGCACGATCCGGCTGATGCTCGACCGCGGCCTCACCGTCGGCGTGCTCGACCTCACGGACGGCGAGCCGACCCCGTTGGGCTCGCCCGAGATCAGGGCCCGGGAAACCGCCGCCGCGACGCAGGCCCTCGGACTGCCGTGGCGGGAGAACCTCGGGCTGCCCAATCGGCGACTGCGGGCCACGCTCGACGCACGAGCGAGGCTCGCGGCGGTGTTCCGCCGCACGCGGCCACGCTGGCTGTTCGCGCCCCACTGGATCGACGCGCATCCGGACCACGTCGCCGCCACGCGTCTGACGGAGGCCGCCCGCTTCTGGTCGAAGCTGACCAAGTGCGACCTGCCCGGCGAGCCGTGGCATCCGGAGCGGATCTACCACTATGCCTGCGTGCATCTGCGGCGGGTGAGCCGGCCCGCGTTCGTCGTGGACGTCTCGGCAACCTGGGAGGCCAAGCGACGCAGCCTCGCCTGCTATGCGAGCCAGTTCCCCCCGTCGGCGCCGTCACCCACCGTGCTCGAGCGCGTCGCGGCGGCCGATGCCTGGTGGGGCGCGACGATCGGCACCTCCCACGGTGAACCGTTCTGGTCGCGGGAGCCGATCGCCCTGCGTGGCTTCGCCGACCTGTTCTGAGTGCGCGGGCCCCCTTGCCGGCGACCCGTGCGAACGTCGGGCGGTTGGCCCGATCACGGCGACCCGGGGGGTGCTCGATCACGGGCTGGCGCGGAACGCCCGCCGATGCCGATACGAGTCCGGTGGCGATCGACGGCGGCAGGGGTACCCGGGGATCACGATGGCCTCTCGCGACATCAACGTCATCGCACTGGTCAAGGGGGGCGAGCGGTACGTCTTCCTGTACGACGACGAGAGCCACGAGGACGCGCTGCGGGCGATCGCCCGGCATGCCGCCAACCCCGAGCTGAACTTCTCGTGGTATGACGCCGCCGTCCTCGGGGACAAGGTGCGGCAGAACAAGCCCAAGCCGCGGCGACTCCGCTTCGGCCCGCGGGCCGACCGCCTCGCCTGACCGGACGCGAGGGCTCGATGAGCACGGCGTCTGGACGGCCGGTGGCATCGCGGGCCGCCACCGGAGCATCACCCGCGTTCGACGCCGCGGTGGCCCGGTTTCTCCGGTCCCTCGCCGCCGAGCGGGGCTGCTCTCCGTTCACCGTCAAGAGCTACCGCGAGGACCTGCTCCAGCTCGAGGAGTTCCTCTCGTCCGCGGGCTGCCATGGTCCGTCCGACGCCACGAGCGTGATCCTCCGGCGGTTCGCCTCCGGCCTCCATGCGGCGGGCTACGCCGCCTCGACGGTGGCCCGCAAGCTCGCGAGCATGCGCAGCTTCTTCGCCTACTGCCAGCGCGAGGGATGGATCACGATCAATCCGGGCAAGCCGCTCCGCAGCCCGAAGCGGGGACGGACGCTGCCCCGCTTCCTGACCGGCGACGAAATCGCGCGGCTGCTCGCGGCGCCGCGTCCCGGTGCGCCGGGAGGGCTCCGCGACCGCGCGATCCTCGAGCTCATGTACTCGGCCGGCGTGCGCGTGCGGGAACTCGTCGATCTCGACGAGTCCGACCTCGACCTCGCCAGCGGCACCGTGCGGGTGCGGGGGAAGGGGCGCCGCGAGCGGCTCGGCATCGTCGGATCGCATGCGCGGAAGGCCCTGCAGGCATGGCTCGCTGCACGCGCTCGCGCGCGGCCCACGACCCGGCCCGCCGTCCGGCCCACTGCCGGGGCCACGCGGGAATCACGCCGGCCGCTGTTCACCAACAAGCTCGGCGGCCGGCTGTCCGTGCGGGGCGTCGCGCGGCTGCTCGAGAAGCATCTCGCGGCCGCCGGACTCGCCCGACGTGCCAGCCCCCACACGCTGCGGCACAGCTTCGCGACGCACCTCCTCGACGCGGGCGCCGACATCCGCAGCGTCCAGGAACTGCTCGGCCACAAGAGCCTCGTGACGACGCAGGTCTATACGCACGTCACGACCTCGCGGCTCCTCGAGGCGTTCGAGCGGGCGCATCCACGGGCGCGATGAACCGGCGACCCGCGCTCACAGCCCGACGCCGAGCCGCGCCGCCTTGATGCGGATGACGTGCTCGAAGGCGGGAAACGGATACTTGCGGCCCCGCTGGATCGACCACGAATAGGTTCCGTCGACCACCTGGCGCGGCAGGCGTCCCTCGACCACCAAGCGGGCCACCGCGTCGCAGAACGCCACGTCGGCGGGCGCCTGCACCCGCAGCCCGACCTTGAGACGCTCCGCGAGATCGGTCACGCCCGAGGATGGCGTCGGCTCGGCGGCCGGAAGCCGCGGGAGGGATGCGAAGCACCAGAGCGCGCTCGCCCACAGCACGCATCGCAGGCCGTGGGCACCGAGAAGCAGGACGCGGCGCGTCGGACCGATCGAGGGCATGGCGGCGGCAGACCCGGGGGATGACCGGGAGGCTCGCAGGGGACCGGAACCGGGTCAATGCCGGGTTTCCCGCGGGCTCCGCCCGATCGCGCACGGCCCCGATCGGCGTTCACGAGACGGCAGGGGCGGTCACGCGGCGAAGTAGTCCGGCTCGTTGCCGGACCGCCACTTGACGTTGCAGCCGAGGCTGGGGACCTGCTCCGCGAGCGGCGGTCGGCCCGCGAGCAACGCGTCGAGCGCGGCACGCAGGTCGTGGCCCGTCACCGGCACGCCGCCGCCCGGTCGGGTGCCGTCGAGCTGCCCGCGATAGACGAGCGCGCGACCGGAGTCGAAGAGGTAGAAGTCCGGCGTGCACGCGGCGCGGTACGCCTTCGCGACGTCCTGCGTCTCGTCGTAGACATAGGGAAACGGATACCCGCGCGCCTCGGCCTCGTGCACCATCTGCTCCGGGGAATCCGCGGGATGCGTCGAGACGTCGTTGGAGGAGATCGCGACGAAGCCGACGCCCCGCGGCAGGTACTCCCGGCCGAGCGCGGCGAGGTGATCCGCGACGTGCTTGACGAACGGGCAGTGGTTGCAGATGAACATCACCACCGTGCCACGCGCGCCGGCGGCGTCGGCGAAGGAGATCGTGCGGCCGGCCACGTTGGGCAGCGCGAAGTCGGGGGCGGGTGTGCCGAGCGGCAGCATCGTGCTCGGGGTGCGGACCATCGTGTCGTCTCCGTGCGGGGAAGGGGCTTCGTCGTCAGAGGGCGAACAGGCGGCGCGCGTTGGCCGTCGTGGCGGCGGCGAACGTGGCGAGCGACTCGCCCCGGGCCAGGGCAAGACACGCGGCGGTGTGGATGACGTGGGCCGGCTCGTTCCGCCGGCCCCGCAGCGGTTCCGGGGAGAGGAACGGGCTGTCGGTCTCGACGAGCAGCCGGTCGAGCGGCACGGTGCACGCCGTCACGCGCAGGGTCGCGGACGACCGAAAGGTCACCATCCCCGCGAAGCCGCGATGGCAGCCGAGGTCGATCGCTACGGCCGCCTCGGCGGCCGACCCCGTGAACGAGTGGAGCACGGCCGCGAACGGGCCACGAGCCCGCGCCTCGCGCAGCAGGTCGAGGACGTCACGGGTGCTCTCGCGCGTGTGGATCACGAGCGGCAGGCCGTGCCGCTGGGCGAGGCGGACGAGTGGGAT
>JBJTBO010000347.1:0-4615 GCA_046091445.1 Planctomycetaceae bacterium
CTGATCAACCTCGTCTCCGTGAGCGACTCGCTCGGGTGGAAGGGCGTGCTCTGGGAGCTGTTCAGCTTCCATCCCCCGTCGCTCGACCTCACCGTGCGGCTCTGCTCGTCGAGCCCGTTCCTGGCGCGGCTGCTCGTGGGAAACCCGGGCATGATCGACGAACTGCTCGACAGCCTGCTCGTGGACCGGCTGCCGACGCCGACGGAGCTCGACGCCTCCCTCACGGAGATCTGCCGGGGTGCCGCCGACGTCGAGCCGATGCTGCACGCGTTCAAGGCGTCGCAGCAGCTGCGGGTGGGCGTCCGCGACGTGCTCGGCCGGCAGGACCTCGACGAGACCACCGCCGCCCTGTCCGCGATCCCAGAGGCGCTGCTCCGCCTCGTCGTCGCGCACGAGGAGCGCAGGCTCGTCGCGCGGCTCGGCGCGCCGATGGCGGCCGCGACGGGTGAGCCGGCCGGGCCGATCGTCCTGGCGATGGGCAAGTTCGGCGGCCGTGAGATGAACTACGCGAGCGACGTGGACGTGGTGTTTCTCTACGACCACGACGGCATGTCGTTTCGCCACAGCCCACGCTGCCGCGTGGAGGGAACGACGAACGCCCATTTCTTCGCCGAGCTGGCCCAGCGCGTCGCCCGCACGTTCAACACGCTCGGACCCCGGGGTCGGCTCTACGAGCTCGACTCCCGGTTGCGCCCGAGCGGCCGGAGTGGACCTCCGGCGGTGTCGCTCGCCGAGTTCGCCCGCTACCTCGCCCCGGACGGACCGGCGGCGGTGTGGGAACGACAGGCGCTCGTCAAGGCGAGAATCGTCGTGGGCGGAGCGGCCGCCTCGGCGGCGGTGCGGGAGATCATCGACGACGCCGTCTACGGCCGCACCTGGTCGGCCACCGAGATCGAGTCGATCCGGCAGATGCGGTACCGCATGGAGGAGGGCGCACGGGCGACCAACCTGAAGCGTGGCCCGGGAGGCGTCGTGGACATCGAGTTCATCGTCCAGGCGCTCCAGCTGGTGCACGGCCGCACGCTGCCGTGCCTGCGGACACCCGAAACGCTCTCCGGACTCGTCGCCCTGCACGCCGCCGGGCTCGTCCATGACGAACGCTTCGATTTTCTCGGCCGCGCCTACCGCACGCTGCGCACGATCGAGGGCCGGCTGCGCCTCCTCGATGCCGCGGCCCGCCACGACTTTCCCGCCGCCCCGCCGGAGCAGCGGCGCCTCGCGCATCTCCTCGGGCACGAGCGGCCCGATCGCCTCGTGGCAGACGTGCAGGCCCTCACGGCGCGCACCCGCGCCGAGTACGAACGCGTCTTCAACGAAATCGGCTGCCGCCTCGGTGAGCCGGCCGGGACCGGCCAGCCCCGGTGAGCGGACGCAGGCCCGCTCACACGATCCTCACCATTCGGCACCGGCGACGGGCGTTCCCCGGCTCAAACTGGCCTTGCTCCGGCGAGGGGGGCGACGCGATCCTCCTGCCGTCCCGGGGAAGGCCCGTCCCATGCGCCCGCCGCGTTCGATCGTCATCGTCAAGCTCTCCGCGATCGGCGACGTCATCCACGGCATACCGACCGCCGTGGCCCTGCGTCGTGCGTTTCCGGCTGCTCGGATCGGCTGGGTCGTCGAGGGGCGATCGGCCGACGTGCTCGCCGGTCATCAGGCGATCGACCATCTCTTCCGGCTGCCACGCCGCTGGCTCACCTCACCGCGCACGGTGCTCCGGCTGCGGCGCCAGCTGCGCTGGTTCGGCGCCGACGTCGCGCTCGATCTGCAGGGACTGCTCAAGAGCGGCGTCGCCACGCTGCTCTCGGGCGCCCGCACGCGGATCGGCCACACCCGGCCCGCCTCGCGGGAACATGCGTGGCTCGCCTACACGCATCCCGTGAAGGCCGGATCCGCACACATCGTCGATCGCAGCTGCGATCTGCTCGCCGCGCTCGGGCTCTCGGGCCCCGCGCCGGCGGTCGAGATGCCGCGCTGGCCCGTGAGCCGCGAGCGCGTCACACGGTGGCTCGACGCGCTGCGGCTCGCGGCCCCGCCCGTCCTGCTCAATCCGGGGGCGGGCTGGGCGTCGAAACGCTGGCCCGTCGACCGCTTCGCGGCGACCGCGCGGGCCCTGCACCGGCGACACGACCAGCCGACGATCGTGGTGTGGGGCGGCGCCGAGGAGCGCGCCCTCGCCGAACGGATCGCCGCCGAGTCGTTCGGCGCCGCGCTCGTCGCCCCAGAGACGTCGCTGCAGGACCTCGGCGAGCTGTGCCGACTGGCGCGGCTGGTGATCTCGGGTGACACCGGACCGCTCCATCTGGCCGCCGCCGTCGGCACGCCCTGCGTCGGCCTCTTCGGCCCCGTGCCGGCGTCCCGCAACGGCCCGTACGGCACCACCCATTCGTGCGTCGAACCCCCGTCCACGCTCCGCCCCGCCTGGGCCGACCGCAAGACCGACCGCGTCTCGATGACCGGGATCGACGTCGAGGGGGTCGTGACGGCGGCGGAGTCGATCCTCGCGCGGAGCCACGCGGCCTGAACCGGGTATACTGACGGCGTCGGTTCGCCCTCGGGAACGCGTGCGTCACCGCCATGGCCCGTCGCCGTCGCAATCCGTTCTACGCCGTGCTCGGGATCGTGGGTTTCGCCTTCACGATCACGGCCGTCAGTTACTGCCTGGCAGTGCTCCGGCTGGTCCGTCCGGCGACGCTCGTGTCCACCGCGGGCGTTCATCCTCTGCACGCCCTGATGGATCGCCACGGGGCGGGAATCCTCGCGGCCGAGCTGCTTCTGCTCGCGGTCGCCACGGTGGGGGCCGTGTGGCTCGATCACGTCGAGGGAGAGCGCATCCTCGCGGCCCGCCGCGCCGAGCGGAATGGCCGTCGGGCGATCGATCGGCCCCCGGCCGACGACGCCACGGACGGGTCTGCGGCCGGATCGCCACCGTGACGGCATCGGCCGCCGCCCGAGTCCGCCGGCTGCGGGAGCGGATTCGGCACCTCGATCGCCTCTATTACGTCGAGGCCGCCCCCGAGGTCACGGACCTCGAGTACGACCGCCTCGTCGCCGAACTGCGGAGCCTCGAGGCCCGCCCTCCCGAGCTCGTGACCGCGGACAGCCCGACGCAGCGCGTCGGGGACGAGCCGATCGACTCGCTGCGACCGGTTCGTCATCGCGTGCCGATGCTGTCGATCGACAACGCCTACGATGCCGAAGAGATCGCGGCGTGGGGCCGACGGGTCGAGAAGCTGCTCGATCTCGATGCGACCGCGGATCCGGTCGAGTGGGTCCTCGAACTGAAGATCGACGGCGTCGCCGTTTCGCTCACCTACGAACACGGGCTGCTGGCATTGGGGGCCACGCGCGGCAACGGGGTGGTCGGCGACGACATCACGCACAACGTGCGGACGATCCCCGGCGTGCCCCTGCGGCTCGCGCTCGACGACCCGCCCGCGACGGTCGAGATTCGCGGCGAGGTCTACATGGCGAATTCCGACCTCGTCGCGCTCAACGAGCGCCAGGCGTCCGCGGGACTCGCGCCATTCGCCAACACGCGCAACGTCGCAGCGGGCAGCATCCGCCTCCTCGATCCGAGGGAGTGCGCCGCCAGACCGCTGCGCTTCCTGTGCCACGGCATCGGCGACGCCGCGGCGGTCGGCGTCACCTCGCAGTCCGACCTGCTCACGTGGGCGCAGCGCGCGGGCCTGCCCATCGCGCCCCATACCGACGTCTTCCGGTCGCGCGACGCCCTCGTCGAGCGCGGAACCGAACGGATCGAGCAGCTCCACACGCTCGACTTCGAGGTGGACGGCTTCGTGGTGAAGGTCAACGCGTTCAGCCAGCAGGTCCGGCTGGGCGCGACCGCGAAGAGCCCCCGCTGGGCGATCGCATGGACGTTCGAGAAGTTCGAGGCGACCACCCGGCTTGCCGGAATCCGGGTGCAGGTCGGACGCGGCGGCACCGTCACACCGGTGGCCGACCTCGAGCCGGTGGAGCTCGCGGGCACGATCGTGCGGCGGGCGAGCCTGCACAACGCCGACGAGGTCGCGCGGAAGGACGTGCGCGTCGGCGATGTCCTCGTCGTCGAGAAGGCGGGCAAGGTGATCCCCCACGTGGTGCGCGTGGAGAAACACCTGCGCACCGGGAGGCTGCCGGCGTGGCAGCCGCCGATACAGTGCCCGGAATGCGAGACCACCCTCGTCCGTGACCCGGACGGGGTCTTCATCCGCTGCCCGAACGTCGACTGTCCCGCACGGTGCCGCGAGCGGCTCCGCTTCTTCGCCTCACGGGGCGCGATGGACATCGAGGGGCTCGGCGACAAGCTCGTCGAGCAGCTGGTGGCCACGGGGCTGGTGACGACCTATGCCGATCTCTACGCCCTCACCCCCGAGCGCCTCGAGCCGCTGGAACGGATGGGCCGGAAATCGGCCGAGGCCCTCGTGCAGCAGATCGCCGCCAGCCGCGACCGGGGTCTCGTCCGCGTGCTCAACGCGCTTGGCATCCGTCACGTCGGACCCCGCGTCGCCTCCCTGCTCGCGCGCCGATTCCCCTCGATCGAGTCGCTCGCCGACGCCTCGGAGGACGAGCTCGCCGCAACGCCCGAGATCGGTCCGGTGATCGCGAGGAGCGTCCG
>JBJTBO010000348.1:0-8706 GCA_046091445.1 Planctomycetaceae bacterium
GCTCTCCGCCGAAGAGCCGCGCGTCCCACGATGCCGCGAGGAGGAGGTCGAACCCCGGGGCGAGCTGCTTGGCCTGGCACGAACACGCGCCGCAGAGGAATGCCGTCGTGGTGGCGATCGTGTCGGCATCGAGGGCGGCGGCGGGCATGACGTGGGCGACCCGACCCCTGCCAAAGACGGCCGCCACGAGTGCCGCGTCCTCGTGATCGGTCTTCTCCGCGGAGAGATGGGCCGCGAGCGTGTGCCGCAGCAACGCGGCATCGGCGGCGGCGGAGTCTGCCACGAGCACCGAGAACCGCACCTCGAGAGGCACGTCGGACAGCAGTTCCGACCCGGGCAGGCCGATGCCCCGAGGCAGCGGCGTGTCGGCGGCCACGAGCGGTAGTTCGGTCTCGAGCAGGGCGAGCGCCCGCTCCGTCTCGCTGGAATCGGATCCCGGCACCACGAGCCACACCACCGCATCGCCCGCAAGCAGGCGCCGTACGAGCTCGCGCTGGCTCGGTCCACCGTCGACCACGCGTGCGGCCTCGGCAGCCGTGCCCTGCCAGAGGATCGCGTCGCCGCGGGGCGCGCGGATTGTCACCCGCACCGCGTCGGTCGCTCCGGGTCTCCGTTCGACCGTGTAGTTGCCGGAGCCACCGTTGCCCGCCGCGCGATCCTCGAGCTGGCCCAACGCCGCCCGATCATCCTCGGCGAGCGATCCGGGAAGGGCCGCCTCGATCCGAAACGGATCGGCCGGCCACCGCTCGAGCGCGTACCGAAACACCGGGATCGAACAGGCCGAGGCCCCGACCTGCGCGAGCAGGACAACGACCACGGCACCGGGAACCGTCCGCGCGATGCCGCTCATCGACGTGGCCCATGACACACGATCCGTCCGTCGGTCGTCGATGCGTAGATGCGACCCGCCGCCGCGACCACACCGTCGAACACCGGAAGAAAGTCCACCTCGAGCGACTGCACCTGGCTGCCGTCGTCGAGCGACACGACGCTCACGCGCCCACCCTCGGCCCCGCCCAGGGCCGCATCCTGCCTCGCGAGCGCCTCGACCATCCCCGCATCTCCGGCGGCGAGCCCCCGCAGGGCCTCCTCGGAGTCGACGAGGTCCGGAGGACCGGCGACGAGGAGCGCGTCTCGACCGAGCACCATGCCCCGCGCGAAGATCGGCACGAATCGTGTCCACTTCTGGTCGAAGGCGAGACCGTTCGCGGCCTCGGCGCCCGGCCCGGCCTTCGCGCCCGCCGGCCCGCCGCCGGCCCCCGCGGCGCGGGTCCGCGACGGAAAGACGACCGCGGAGCCGATGCGGCCCTTGCCGGTGGGCAGGTCCTGGAGCCCCGCGGCCACCACGCCACCGACGGCCCCCGACGTGTCGCGGGCGTTGCCCGCATCGAACGTGAGCGCGAGCACGGCTCCGGCAAGCGTGCCCCGCGACGCCTCGGGGTCGGCATGCGCCGCGGCGATCTCCACGGCCGTGAGCTCCCGGTGGAAGATCCGCACCTCGTCGAGCGCACCCGCGAGCGGCGTGTCGGAACCCTCGTCTCCGACCACGCTGCCCGTGTCGCCTCCCAGATCGAGCCCGGTCTTCGGCGTGTCGAGCAGGCCGGGACCGGGCCCTGCCGCGACCTCGCGACCATCCAGGAAGAGCCGGAGCGTGCCATCCGCCGCGAGCATCCCCACGACATGATTCCAACCGTCGGCGAGACGGACGTCCGCCGCGAGCGTGCCGAGCCGCTGGTTGGACCGAACCCGAAACACCGGCCGGCGCTGCTCGATCGCGAGCGCATAGCCCTGGGCCGCGCCGCCATGCGCGAGGATCGTGCCGTTGGGCTTCTCCGGCCTCACCCACGCCTCGACCGTGACCGGCACACCCCGCGGATCGATCGCCGCCGCGGGCTGGAACGAGACGACCGGCGCCGATGCCGCGCCGCCCCTCCGCGGCGGCAGGCTCACGGGCTCCGGCACGACGGCGTCGCGGCCTGCGGCGAAGAGCTGATGCTCCAGCGGCGTCGTCCACTTGTAGTACTGCGGCTGCCGCGCGTAGCCGAACACGTCGGTGTCATTGAACGCGAGGATCCGGCCCGCCGGCGTGTACTTCCCCGCCTGCCAATAGCCGTTGTGGCCGCCGGCGAAGTTCCTGCCGTACACCCAATAGGAACGGTGAAACCAGGTGTCGTCGAGGAAGCCCGTCGGCGCGTACAGGTGCCGCCCGGCGCCGGCCTGGGTGCTCCCCTGTCGCGCCGCATCACCGGAGACCGGCCCGATCCCGACCCGTCGCCCGTCGCGGTCGAACGCCTGCGAACGCAGGAAAATTCGCTCACCGTCGAACGAGAGGATGTCGGCGAGACCGGCGGGCATCTGGAGCACCGCGATCCGCGCCTCGATGGCACCCCCCGTCTCCGGATCACGGTCGTCGAGGATCGTCCGCGAGACCACCGCGCCGGAACGCGGGTCGAGTCGCACGTACTGCATCCCATCGTCGAGGAAGCACGACCGGCCGACGACGACGTGGACCAGGTCGTCCACCACGAGCACGGTGCCGTGGACGGGCCAGACCGATTCGAGCTGCTCGAGCGCCATCAGCCGGCGGTCTGACGGCGCCGCGAAGAAGCGCCAGGCGAGCGCGCCATCGGAGGCCCGCAGGCAGTACACGGCGCCGTCCGCCGACCCGAAGAGCACGCGCCCCTGCCAGATCGTCGGAGGCGAGTCGATGCGACCGCCGGCGGTGAACGACCAGCGTCGGCCGCCGCTCGCCACGTCGATCGCGTGGATCGCGTGCGCGTCCACCTGCGCGACGTAGAGGGTGTCGGCGACGACCACCGGCTGGGAGAGGCGACCGCCGATCGCCACCTCCCAGGACCGATCGAGCGTGCCGGGGAGCGGATCGGGGCTCGCGCCGCTGCGGGCGGCGTCATGGCGATAGGTCGGCCAGTCGGATGCGGTCTGCGGGGCCGCGTCGAAGGGGCCGTCGAACGCGGGGCCGCGGGTCAGCCGGGCGTCGTCGGCGGGGCGTGGTGGCGGTGCCGCGCGCTCTGCGGCGAGCGCGTTGAACCCGCTGAGCTTCGTTTCCGGATAGCAGGCGCAGTCGTGCGGCGGGGCGTAGAGCAGCCCGTTGCAGGGAAGCACGCCATAGAGGCAGCCGCCGCGCACCCAGTGGTTGGTGTCCCACGTCCGCTTCTCGGTGTCGACGAACTCGATCCCCGTACGCGACGGAATGAGAAACCGGTCGGTGCCCTTCGCGATCGAGCAGCGGTGGTGAAACCAGTACGTGTCGACGTCGGGCGGAAACTCCACCTTCACCTCGCCCGTGAGGATGTCCCGACCCTTGAAGATGCCGCTGTCGCCGCCGCTCGTCGTGGGCGCGACCCAGACGAGGCCGTTGCTCACCATGAGATCCTGTGGCGACTGATAGCCCGACGGCGCGTGCTCCGTCTCCCAGAGCTGCCGGCCGTCGGCCGTCGCGTACCCGCGCATCCTGCCCTCGCCGCCGGCGTAGAGCACCACCTCTCCCTGCATCACGAGCCGCGGCCCGAAATTGAAGGGGATCGCCTGCCGTCGCGGAGCCGGCGCGCTCGCCCACCGCTCCTCGCCGCTCGACCGCTCGACGCACACGATCCGCTCCCCGTCATGCCAGGCGACGCCGCCCGCGTTCGCGCAGAGCGTCAGCGGCACGACCGGACCGGTGCGCGTCCAGAGCACGCGGCCGCTCTCCGGTTCGATCGCGCGGACCTCACGCGGCTGCTCGTTCCAGAGGAACTCCCGCTCCACGCGCCCCTGATCGCCGACCGACGCGCCCGGCCTGAACGTGTCGAGCTCCGAAGGGCCGCGATTGACCAAGAGCACGAGCACGCCCCCGTCGAGGATGATCTCCTCGGTGGTCACCGTGTCCGCGTACTCACGGACGACGCGGCCGGTGCGGCCGTCGAGGCGCACGAGCGGCGCGTGGAGTCCGAGCGTCGCGAACACGTCGTCGCCGAGCGCCACGAGGCGGCGGGTGAGCTGCGTCGGGCCGCTCTTGAGCGGCCACATGTGGTCGTGCCACACGGGAATCGGCACGCTCCAGAGAGGCGTGCCGTTGAAGGCGTCTCGCGCGAGCAGCCGCCACTTCGCCGGCAGTTCGATCGCCGTCCGCGAGCCCTCGTCCTGGATCATGTAGAGGCGGCCGTTCGCCGACACCATCGAGGTCAGGCTCGCCATCCGGTCGTGGTGCCGCGACCACCGCGGGCTGCCGACCCACTGGAGCGAACGCGGCGGACCGACGAGCGTGTCGTGCGCGACGGGATTGCCGGACGCGTCGTGGAAGTAGTGCGTCCACTCGTCCATCTCGACGGGCCACGGCCTCACCCGCCTCGTCCAACCCTCGGCGCCCCGGAGGAGCGCGACACCCCGTGGACAGAGCACGCGGTCGATCTCCTCCGCCGCGATCCGGTCCGCGTGCGCCGCCTCCACGACGAGCAGGTTCACGAGTCCGTCGACGTACGGCAGGTGCACGCCGTCGAAGTGGTCGGCGCTCGCCGGCCCGTTCAGGCCCGCCGCGACGAGCCGCGCGCGTGCGGCGGCCACCGCGGTGGCGGAGGTGTCGAGGCCGTGGACCTGCACTGCCGCCACGCGCGCACCCCCGGCGATGCCGTCCACGTGCGGCGCATCCCGGACGAGCGCCTCGAGGAGGTCCCCGTCGCCACATCCCACGTGCACGGCGAATCCACCCGCGAAGCCCGACGCGGCCCGGCTCTCGGCGGCCTCCCGCCCTCGCGCCGCGACCCCCGGCACCGCGTGCAGCAGCATCACGGCCGCCACGGCGGCGCGTCGCCCCAGGCCGCGGCTCCCGCCGTCGCGCCCGCGTCCTGATCCGCTCCGCATCGCGTGCCTCCTCAGTGCAGGGTGAGCCGCAGCGGCGGCAGCAGCTGTGGCCGGCCCGAGAGCACCTGCCTCAGTCCCCGGGCGCCGCGGACGGCCTCCTCGAGCGCCGGCACACCCGCGGCCCGCGAGAGGAGCAGGCCCACGACCGGATCACGTCGTGCCGCATCGGCCGCCCCGCAGAGCTCGTCGAACAGCCCGCGCGGCTCCGGCAGCAGCATCCGCTCGAGCTTCTCGTCGGCCGGGACCTGCGCGAGCCGACGCGCCTCGTCGATCGCGTCGTCGAGCGTGCCGAGACGGTCGACGAGCTTCGCTTCGAGCGCCATGCGCCCGGTGAAGACACGGCCCTCGGCGAGGCCCTTCACCGTCTCGACCTCGAGGCCGCGGCCGGCCACCACCTTCGACGTGAAGAGCCGGTAGATGTCCTGCATCGTGCCCATGAAGGCCTCGCGCTCCGCGGCCGTGAAGGGATGCTGCGGTGACAGCCATCCTGCATTGCGACCTCGGCTGACGACGTCGGTGCGCACGCCGACCTTCTCGAGCGCACCCCCGACGGCGATCTTGCCTCCGACGACGCCGATGGAGCCCGTGAGCGTCCCGGGCGAGGCGACGATGCGATCGGCCCCGACGGCCACGTAGTAGCCGCCACTCGCCGCCGTGTCCGACAGGCTCGCGACGACGGGCTTCTTCGTCCGCTGGGCCTCGCGCCAGATCAGGTCGCTGGCCAGTGCGGATCCTCCGGGCGAATCGATGCGCAGCACGATCGCCGCCACGGCCTCATCCTCCGCCGCCGTGCGAATCGCCTCCACGATCGTGTCGGCTCCCGCCCCCGGCATGGCGAGCAGCTCGTCGGATGAGCGACCCTCGCTGATTTCCCCCACCACGTGGACGATCGCGATCGTGCGGCCCTTGCCACGCGCGGCCTTCGC
This sequence comes from Planctomycetaceae bacterium, assembly GCA_046091445.1. Classification (GTDB taxonomy): domain Bacteria; phylum Planctomycetota; class Planctomycetia; order Pirellulales; family UBA1268; genus QWPN01. Next base: position 5,784 of record JBJTBO010000348.1, read on the forward strand.
GCCGCCTCCGGAGACGGCCTCCATCAGCTTCACGAGGCCCGTCAGCCCGGAAAAATCCTTGTCGACGTTCCGCCGGCCGTAGTCGCGGGCCACCCGTGGCTCGCCGCCGACCCGCGTGACCAGCGCCGCGACCGCCTCGTCCTCGTAGCCGACGGCATCGACGAGCCCCGCCTCGCGCGCCGCCTCCGGGGTGAAGACGCCGATATCCACGAGCTCGCGCACCCGCTCCGCGGGAAGCTTCCGATCGCCGGCGATCCGCCCGACGAACTGATCGTAGAGGTCGCCCACGAACGCCTCGTACTGTCCGCGGAGTTCGGGACTCATCTCGCTGCGCGTGAGCGGCTCGCCAGCCCCCTTGAACGCGCCCACCTGCAGAATCTCGGCCGCGACTCCCAGGCGGTCGAGCAGCCCCTTGAAGAACATCACCTCCGCACGAACGCCGGTGATCTCGAGCGTCGCGGCGGGAACGATCGTCACCGTATCGCAGGCCGTGGCGACTCCGTAGTGGAGCGGCGAGCCACCCACGAGGCAGGCCGCCACCGGCTTCCCGGTCGCACGCACCCGGCCGATGGCGGCGCGGATCTCGTCCACCCGTGCGCGGCCGAGATCGGGCGACTCGACCACAAGCAGCACACCCCGGACGCGCGTGTCCGCCGCAGCCTTGTCCAGCCGCTCGATGAACTGGCCCAGCCGGGGCGAGACGTCTCCGAGCAGGCCCCCCTGGGACGTCCCTTCAGCCAGCCCGCCGGCCAGTCGCAGGTGCGCGATCGTCGTGGCGGCCGCCTTCGTCGCCTGATCGGCAGGTCGTTCCGGCTTGGCCGTCGGCTTCTCGGCCGCCGCCGGGGCCGCGGGCTCCGCCATCGCCTCCCAGGCCATGCCGGTGAGGAGCATCACCAGGGTGCCAATCGCCCCGGTGATCCGAGAGAATCGGCCGTGCATCCGCCGTCCGCCGCCGTGCGCCGTCATGGGGTCGCCTCCGCATCCGTGGGGTCGTCGGCCCGGTCCTCGCACGAGAAGCCGACCGACTCATCGTACCGGCGGTTCGCGACGAGCGAAAACCATAGGGGGCGAGGCTTGTCCGGCGTGGCGGCCGGGGCCCACGAACCTCCGCCGAGCCCTCTTGAAAATGAACGGCCGTATAGTAAGATACCGGCGTCCATTCGACGCCATCCCGTCCTTCCTGCTCATTCACCCTTTTCCCCGGGACGCGGCAGTGCCGCAGCGATCATGCCCAAGACCAAATCCAAGCCCTTCGCCCAAAACGGATCTCGAGCCTCCGGAACCCGGGGCCGCCGGACCGCGGGCCGCGCAGCCGCGCGTCGTGACACGGCACCGAGCAAGGCGCGGCGGTTAGCGGCCGTCGCAGCCCTGAGTGGCGATCCGTTCGGGCTCGTCTGCAACACCGACGATGGGGCGGACACCGAGGACGCTCCCACCGAACGGCAGCTCGAGATCTACGCCTTCATCCGCGACAAGATTCATTCGCGTGGATTCGGCCCCACGGTCCGGGAAATCGGGCAGGCATTCAAGATTCGCTCCCCCAACGGCGTCGTGTGCCACCTCAAGGCACTCGAGCGCAAGGGGCTCATCACTCGGGGCAAGAACATGTCCCGTGCGATCGAGCTGGTCAACGAGCCGGCGCATCTCAGGGGTCTGCCCCTGGCGGGCTGGGTCGCGGCCGGCACGCTGCGACCGGCCGAGGAGCAGAGCGAACGCATCGACTTCGAGAGCCTCTTCAATCGGGACAATCATTTCGTGCTGAAGGTGATGGGCGATTCGATGATCGACGCCCAGATCGCCGATGGCGACTGGGTCATCATCCAGAAGAAGCACTCGGCGCATTCCGGCGACATCGTCGTCGCACAGACGGAAGAAGGCGAGGCGACCCTCAAGCAATGGTTCCCGGAGCGGGACCGGATCCGCCTGCAGCCCGCCAACGCGGCCATGAAGCCGATCTACGTGCGCAACGCGCGGGTGCTCGGCGTGCTCGTGGGCGTGGTCCGCAAGACGTAGGCCGCATCAAGCGTGCGTGAAGCACCGGGTCGTCAGGCGGTCGCGCGGTCCTGCGACTCCATCTGGTGGAGTTTGTTGTAGAGCGTCTTCAGGCTGATCCCGAGTTCCTCCGCCGTGCGCGGCTTGTTGCCGCCGTTGCGCTCGAGCCCCTGGCGGATCGCCTCGAGTTCGAGCTCCCGCAGCGTGCGGATCGCCGTATCGGTGCACCCGGGACCGGGCCGGCCGCCATGATTCAAGGTGGCCGCCACGGCAGCCGTCGTCTCACTCGACCCGAGGTCGTGTGCCGATGCCTCGGGCGTTGCCGTCGGCCCTGAGCTCGGCGGGGGCACGCGTGCAGCGGTTTCCTGCCGAACGGATGTCGGCGGCGTGCGGGCCGCCGACCCGAGCCGTGCCGGCAGATCGGCGAGCGTGAGGGGCAGGTGATCGGAGAGCACGAGGGCATGCTCGATGACGTTGGCGAGCTCGCGCACGTTGCCCGGCCAGTGGTGCGCGGTGAGTGCGGCGAGCACCGCCGGCTCGGCGACGTCGGCCTCGGAGGGGACCTGCGGCCGGGCGCGACGCACGAAGTGCCTCACGAGCGAAGGGATGTCGTCGCGCCGCTCGCGCAGCGGCGGCACCGCCACCTCGAACGTGTTGATCCGGAAGAGGAGGTCCTCGCGGAAGGCGCCCTCGGCCACCATGCGATCGACGTCGCGGTGGGTCGCGCACACCAGGCGGACGTCCACCGTGATCGAGTGGTTCTCGCCGACGCGACGGATCTCGCCGCTTTCCAGCACCCGCAGCAGCCGCGACTGCAGCGACCGAGGCAATTCGCCGATCTCGTCGAGAAACAGCGTGCCACCGTCGGCGACCTCGAAGAGCCCGGCCCGATGCTCGTCGAAAGCGAGCTGTTCGGTCATCGCCGCGGGGC
>JBJTBO010000349.1:0-3120 GCA_046091445.1 Planctomycetaceae bacterium
CAGCATGTCCGCGCCGGCCGCGAGGGCCGCGAATCCCTCCGACGGCGTGGCCACGCCGGGGCATGACACGAGCCCCGCCGCCTTCGTCGCCCGGATGACCTCGGCGTTCATGTTCGGCGAGACGATGAACGACCCGCCCGCTCGGGCCACGTCGGCGACCTCCGTCGTCGCGAGCACCGTGCCCGCCCCGATGCTCGCGCGATCGCCGAACATGGCCGCGAGCCGTCGAATGCTCTCGCATGCCTGCGGCGAGTTGAGCGGAATCTCGATCACACGAAAGCCGGCGGCATGAAGGCACTCGCCGAGCGGAGTGACCTCGTCGGGCGTGATGCCGCGGAGGATCGCGACGAGCGGAAGCTCGGTGAAGTGGTGGAGGAAGCGTGAACCAGTCGTCATCGACGCAGGGCTCCGGAGGCGGATGTCGATCATCACTGCTGCCCTGCCGCGCGCGAAGGTATCGGGTCACTCGGCCGGAGAATGTGTGGTCCAAGCATGACTCAACGCGGGTCGGGGTTGCCGACTCCCTCTCACCGGACGTTCGCTTCGGGCATCCTGCCCTTTGCTCACTCGATGCTGCCTGCGCCGGTGGGAGCGCCTCCGCTTGGGCATCCTGCCTGCGCTGGTCAGCAACGCCGTCGAGAGTGAGTCGGCAACCCCTCCTTGGTACTCGAGGAGCGAGGAGACTTCGTCGTTGCGGGGAGGTTCATGGCGGTTGCGATCGTCCAGAGGCCGGCGGGGGCTGTGTCGCCGAGGATGCGAGGGTCTTCGAGGCCGTACTCCAGGAAGGCGGCACGGTACCGTGCGCAGAGCGCGGGATCCCCGACGAGCACCGGTGTGCTGGCGTGCGACGTTTCCTGGTCCGCCAGGGCGCTGCGGATTTCGTCGCCGATGAGCAGTCCCGAGAGATGATCCGTCACGTCCTCGGCCGCCAGGTCGCCCGCGAGATAGAGCGTGCGGGTCGAGAAGAGCCGGCCCGCGATGCCCTCCGCTCCGGCGTCGCGCGCGATCTTGACGCCGCGGAGGAAGGCCGCGGCCGTGGGATCGCGGTGCTCATGTGCGTCCGTCTCGCCCGTCGCGTGCGCCGCAGGAGCGCCGAGCAGCGAGTGGTCGCGGAGCACCGCAAAGAGCTCACCGGTCATGAACGTCGTGAACGCGGTAAGCCGACCGTCGCGCACGCGGCACCACTTCGAGTGGGTGCCCGGCAGCACGACGTGTGACGCCGCAGCGAGATCGGGCGCGCGGGCGAGTGCGCCACAGATCTGCGTCTCCTCACCGCGCATCACGTCCGGAAGTCGTTCGGGCCGGGTCGCACGGTCGCCCTTCACCATCACGCCGGGCACGATGTGGAGCACCCCGTGCCCCGTGTCGCAGGGGACGAGTGCTGCCGCGAGCAACCCGGCGTCGGTCGGACAGTCCACATATGGCACCTCGCGCCAGCCCTGACGGCTGCCCACCATGCCGCAGGCGACGGCCGGGAGCGTGGGAACCTCGGTGAGCCAGTCGCCGACGACGGCCGTGAACGCTGCGCCAAACCCGCCTTCCGGCAGATGCCGGATGCCCCAGGGCCGCGTTCGCGTCTCGATGATGGCGCCGTCGGACCCGAAGAGATGCGCCCGCAGCGACGAGGTGCCCCAGTCGAGACCGACGAGTGCGGGTTTCGGGCGATCGTCGCGTGCGGAATGATCGGCAGGTTGCACGGTCGGCCCGGTCGTGGACCGGTCACGCGTCGGATCGAGACGGTTTCGCCCGGAGAACTGTGGCGCTCGTCGCCGTGCAGAGGCTTCGAGCAGCCCCTTATAGTAGGTTCCGGCCACGCGGTTCGTGGCTGGTCGCCTTCCGGGAGGGTTCGTGCATGGCTCGATCGGTCACCGTCCAAAGCGCACTCGTCGGCGCACTCGTCATCCTGTCGTCGGCCGCTGCATCGGCCCGCGCGGCCACGATCCTCGTCGAGGCCGAGGGCTTTACGGACCACGGCGGGTGGACGCTCGACACGCAGTTCATCGGCGAGATGGGCTCCCCCTACCTCTTGGCCCACGGGCTCGGCCGACCGGTGGCCGACGCGACCACCACGATCACCGTGCCCGAGGCTGGCACGTACCGGGTCTTCGTGCGCACGAAGGACTGGGTCGCGCGCTGGCAGGCGCCCGGCACACCCGGCCGCGTCCAGGTCGTCGTCGCGGGGAAGCCGCTCGAGCAGACCGTCGGCACGTCGGGGGCGACGGGGGGCTGGCAGCCCGGCGGCACGGTCGCGCTGCCGGCCGGCGAGGTCGCGCTTGCCCTGCGAGACCTGACCGGATTCGACGGCCGCTGCGACTGCATCGCGTTCACCACGGCGGACGCCGCGCCGCCGAACGAGGCGGCCGCGCTGCCCGGGTGGCGACGCAGGACGCTCGGCCTCCCGGCCGAATCGGAGACCAGGGGACCCTACGACCTCGTCGTCATCGGCGGCGGCTATTCCGGCATGGGCAGTGCGCTCGCCGCGGCCCGCATGGGGCTGAAGGTGGCGCTCGTGCAGAACCGGCCGGTGCTCGGCGGCAACGGGTCGAGCGAGGTCCGCGTGTGGGCGATGGGCCTCATCCGCCGCGGGAAGTATCCGCGCATCGGCGAGATCGTCGAGGAGTTCTGCGACCACGCCACGAAGAGCCCGGGCACGTTCGAGGAGTTCGAGGATGCCAAGAAGGAGCGGATCGTCCGCGACGAACCCAACATCGACCTCTTTCTCGACACGCACGCCTTCGCGGTCGAGCGCGTCGGTGACCGCATCGAGAGCGTCACCTGCCTCGACACCCGCACGAACCGCGAGTCGCGGTTCACGGGACGCTTCTTCTGCGATGCCACCGGCCATGCGGTCATCGGCCACCTCGCCGGCGCCGAGACCGTCATGGAGGAGAAGGGGCGGATGGGCATGAGCAACATGTGGGCGTGGGCCGAGCGGGACACGCCGCAGTCCTTCCCCGAGACGCCCTGGGCACTGCCGCTCACGATGGACGACTTTCCCTATCCGCGCGACCACCACGGCCAGTGGTTCTGGGAGAGCGGCTTCGACAAGGACCCGCTCGGCGACGCCGAGGGCATCCGCGACTGGAACCTGCGGGCGGTCTTCGGTGCATTCAACGCCAT
>JBJTBO010000350.1:0-7196 GCA_046091445.1 Planctomycetaceae bacterium
CGGATGCCGCCCGTGGCGGTGGCGGGCTCCGCGGACGAGGCCCAGCCGGTGAGCCGCGTGCGCTTCCTCGGAGACGCGCTCGACCGGGACGGCGTGCCGACGTTCCGGTATCGGTGCGACGCCTCGGACGGCTCTGCCGACATCGCCGATCGGCTCATGCCCGACGTCGCGGGGTCGCCGCGGGGACTCGTGCGCCGTGTCACCGTGCGGCGTCCTGCGGGGGCGTCGTCCCTGCCGGGCGGCCTCGTCCTGCGCGTGCTCGGCGGGGCGGCCATCGAAGCGACGACGGCCGTGGCCGGTGGCGGCGCGACCGCGACCACGGCGGACTCATCCCTGACAGCCACGCTCGATGCCGCCACCGCGATGCGCGCGGCGATCCGTGACGGGGCGTGGATCGTGCCGCTCGATGCCGACGAGGTGACGGTGGAGGTGCGCTACCGATGGTGAGCAATCGTGCGCGAACGCGCGTGGCGGCCGACGCCGTGGTGATCACATGCGCGTGGATCGGATCGCTCGTCGCGCCCGCCGGTCGGGCGGCCACGCTCGACGAGGAAAACGCCTCCTACCGCCTCGTCACCGTGATGGCGCCGGAGGCGGTGCGCGACTCGCGGGACACCGGCTGGAAGCCCCCTCCCGATGGCCTCATGCTCGAGGTGAGCGGCATCACCACGCTGGCCGACGGCCGGCTGGCCGTGGCGACCCGCAAGGGGGAGATCTGGCTCGTCACCGGCGCCGGCGACGACCCGCCGGACGACGTCCGCTACCACCGGTTCGCGAGCGGCCTTCACGAGCCGCTCGGTCTCGAGTTTCGTGACGCCGCCTTCTGGACGGCGCAGCGGAGCGAACTCACGCGGATCGCCGACACCGATGGCGATGGCGTCGCCGACGACTATGCGACCGCCGCGAAGGGCTGGGGCGTGACCGGCCACTACCACGAGTACGCCTACGGGCCGAAGCCCGACGGCGACGGCACGTTCTGGCTCACGCTCAACACCGGTCTCAATCTCAAGGACGAACACCTCGCCGGCACCGTGCTCGACGCCGCGCTCGGCTACCGGCAGGGCGCCTGGCGCGGCTGGGCGGTGGAGGCGCCCGATGCCGGGGACGGAGCGATCGTGCCTGTCTGCGGGGGACTGCGCAGCCCCAGCGGTCTCGGCCGCAGCGCCACCGGCGAGATGTTCGCGACCGATCAGCAGGGCAACTGGGTCGCGACCAACTCCCTCGTGCACCTGCGGCGCGGCGCGTTCTTCGGGCATCCGGAGAGCCTCGCCTCGCGCGGGCTGCCCGGTTCCACGCTCGCGGCCGTCGGCCCGGTCGTCGAGGGACTGCCGTGGCCCGAGGCGGTCGAACGCATGCCGTTCCTCACGCCCCCGGCGGTCTGGTTTCCCTATCGCACGGCCGGGCAGAGTGCCACCGACGTGATGCTTGATGCGAGCGGCGGGCGATTCGGGCCCTTCACCGGACAGCTCTTCGTGGGTGAGTTCACGCAGGCGGCGGTGCACCGGGTCTTTCTCGAGGAGGTGGACGGCGTCTGGCAGGGAGCCTGTTTTCCGTTCCGCAGCGGCTTCGCCTCGGCGGTGCTGCGGCTCGCGCAGGCCGACGACGGCAGCGTCTACGCCGGACTGACCAACCGCGGCTGGAGCAGCCTCGGCGGGGCCGCCTACGGCCTGCAACGGCTCGGCTGGACGGGCCGCACGCCGTTCGAGATTCGCGAGATGCGGGCGCGGCCCGACGGCTTCGACCTCGTCTTCACGCTGCCGGTCGACCGGCACACCGCCGAAGATCCCGGGTCGTATGCGCTCTCGAGCCACACGTACCTCTACCACTCGCAGTACGGCAGCGACCCGATCGACCGCCGAGACCTCGCCGTGCGGTCGGCCCAGGTCTCGGCCGACGGGCTGTCGGTGCGGCTCGTCGTGGACGGCCTGCGCGCGCTCCATGTGCACGAGCTCGAGGCACCAGGCGTGCGCGACCGCGAGGGGCGGTCGCTCGTGCATCCGTGGGCCGCCTCCACGCTCGTGAAGCGGCCGCGTGCCGAGGCGGCTGCAGCAGCGAGCCAGCCGGCCGATGCACCTGCGCCGAATGTCGTGCTCATCATGGCCGATGATCTCGGCTACGGCGACATCGGGTGCTTCGGAGGTCGCACGATCCGTACGCCGCACCTCGATCGCATGGCCGCGGAGGGCACACGGTTCACCAGTTTCTACGTCGGGCAGGCGGTGTGCACGGCGAGTCGGGCGGCGCTGCTCACCGGCTGCTATCCCAATCGGATCGGCATGGCCGGCGCACTCAATCACACGAGCCCCACCGGCATCGCGCCCGGGGAGTGGCTCCTCGAGGAGAGCCTGTCGCGCCGCGGGTACGCGACGGCCTGTTTCGGCAAGTGGCACCTCGGCCTCCATCCGCCATTCTGGCCGACTCGTCGTGGCTTCGATGAATTCCTCGGCATCCCGTACTCGAACGACAATGGTCCGCTGCACCCGACCGTTCCGGGCATGCCGCCCCTGCCGGTCTACGACGGCGACGCGATCGTCGAACGGGATCCCGACCAATCGACCTTCACGCGTCGATTCACCGAAAGGGCGATCGACTTCATCGCCCGACGCCGCGAGCGGCCGTTCTTTCTCTACGTGCCGCAGGTCATGCCGCACGTGCCGATCTCCGCATCGGCGGAGTGGCGGGGACGAAGCGGTCAAGGGCCCTACGCGGACGTCGTCGAAGAGCTCGACGCATCCGTGGGGGCGATCCTCCATGCGCTCGACGCCCACGGTGTCGCCGACCGCACGCTCGTGATCTTCCTGTCGGACAACGGCCCCTTTCTCTCGTACGGCAGCCACGCGGGTTCCGCCGGCCCGTTCCGGGAGGGCAAGCTGACGACGTTCGAAGGGGGCATGCGGGTGCCGTGCATCGCCCGCTGGCCGGGACACGTGCCGGCCGGCCGCAGGGTCGATGCCATCGTGAGTGCGATGGACCTCTGCGCGACGGTTGCCGCCCTGGCGGGAGCGGATCGGCCCGATGGTCCGACCGACGGGATCGACATGCGATCCCTGTTCCTCGGGGAACGCGATGGCCATGGACGGGATCAGTTTCTGTACTACTCGGGCACGGAGTTGCAGGCGGTGCGCGAGCGGGACTGGAAGCTCCATCTGCCGCACGACTATCTCACGGTGGCGGCGGCACCGGGCCGGGATGGCAAGCCATCGAACCACGGCCGAATGCAGCCGGAGTCGATCACGCTCTCGGGTGTGCGAGGCATCGCCAGCCGCCACGGCTACCGCGTCGAGTCCATGTCCACATCGCTCTACAACCTCGTCGACGATCCGGGTGAGACGAGGAACGTGGCTGCCGCTCATCCCGACGTCGTCGCCCGGCTCGAGACCCTCGCGGCCCGGGCGCGGCACGACCTGGGCGACTCGCTCACCGGCGTCCGGGGTGCCGGCGTGCGGCCGGTTGGCGATATTCGAGCGCCTGCCGAGACGGCGGCATCGGGGGCGGCGGGACGCTGATCAGCGTCGGGTGCAACGCCTCCCGACGGGGCGGTAGCGTGACGAGGATTCCGCGTCGCACTCCCTTCCGCACCCGACCGGAACGCCGCCGGGATCCTCCCGCTGGAAACGACGATGTCGATGCACGACGCGATCGGTCGCGATCTCCGGCAGGGCACGGCAGCGGCCGTATGCCGGGGCGGTGCGCGCGACGCGGTGGTGCTCCTGCTGTCGGCAACGCTGACGACGGCGACGTCGGCGGCCGACACGGTGCCCGCGGCGCGGGACGATGCCGGGTATCGCGGCACCGTGGAGCCCTTCTTCCGGGACCATTGCCTCGGCTGTCACGGCCCCACGAAGCCGGAGGGGGATTTCTCGCTCGATCCGTCGGCCCTCGGCGACGACTTCGGTGATCCCGTCATACGCGGCCGATGGCGCGAGGTGGTCAACGTGCTCGACGGCCATCAGATGCCACCCGACACGGAGCCGCGACCCGATCCGGAGCGTGTGGCTGCGGTGGTCGACTGGATCACCGCGCGGGCCGTGGCCGCCGAGGCGGCGCGGCGCGAGGCGACGATCGTGCTGCGGCGGCTCAACCGGGCGGAATACGCGGCGACGATCCGCGACCTCGTGGGCGTGGACTTCGACGCGTCGATCTTCCCCCAGGATCCGCCCGCGGGCGGTTTTGACAACAACGGCGCGGCGCTCACGATCTCGCCGATGCAGATGGACCAGTATCTCGCCGCCGCGGACGAGATCGTCTCGCGCGCGCTCGTGGAAGGGGAGCGGCCGGAGCCGGTGCGCTGGCGGTTCGATCCGGAGCCGGGATCGAGCGATCGCACCCGGGTCCGGCTCGGCGACCGTAACAACCCGATCGTGAAGGCCGGCCACAACCGCCACGAGGGGGAATGGGTCATCGTGCACCACGAGCACTGGGACCAGTTCAACGTGCGCGACTTCCGCGTGCCGCACGCCGGCACGTATGCCATCCGGGTGCGGGTGGCGGGCCGGCGGCCGGGACGCGACGAGGTCGTGCGGTCGGCGGAGGCGATCCTCGCCGAGCGCCGCGACAAGCAGGATCGCGAGCGGCCCGATCGAGCCGCGCAGCATCGCGAGCAGATGGAGGGCGACCTCGCCCACTTCGCGGACGACCGGATGTACGACTACGGCCCGGCGCGGCTCAAGCTCGTGCTGCAGCTCGGCTCCCAGCCCCGCACGGTGGCGGAGTTCGACGTGCCCGGCTCGGTCGACGAGGCGGAGGTGCGCGAGTTTCACGCGCGGTTCACGACCGAGACGGCGGGCGTCACGCTCGGATACGCCTACTCGATCCCGAAGGTGCTGGAAAACTTCTGGATGCAGGGGCGCGACGAGTTCGCGCGGCCCGAGGCGTTCATCGACTGGATCGAGATCGAGGGTCCGCTCGTGGACGCCTGGCCGCCCGCCTCCCACACGGGAATCCTCGATCCCGAGGCCCTGGCCGCGTCCGACGAGACCGCAGCGGCACGCGAGGTGCTCGCACGGTTCATGGCGGAGGCGTGGCGGCGGCCGGTCGAACCGGACGAGGTCGATGCGAAGCTCGCGCTCTTTGCGGCGGCCCGCGACGCGGGCCTCTCGTTCGTCACCAGCATCCGCCGGCCCCTCGTGGCGGTGCTCGTGAGCCCGCACTTCCTCTACCTCGACGAGTCGCGCGCCGCCGCACCGGACGCGCACGCGCTCGCGGCCAGGCTGTCCTACTTTCTCTGGTCGAGCCAGCCCGATCAGGAGCTGCGGCGGCTCGCCGACGCGGGGCGTCTCGTCGATCCTGCGGTGCGCGAGGAGCAGGTCGATCGCCTTCTCGCCGACCCGCGGAGCGCCCGGTTCGTCACGAACTTCGTCGGGCAGTGGCTCGGCCTGCGCGAGGTGGGCGCGAATCCGCCCGCCGCCGACCTGTTCCCGCACTACGACCGGCATCTGGAGGAGTCGATCGTGCGCGAGTCGGAGGCCTTCTTCGCGGAGTTTCTCCATGGCGACCTCGACGCCCGCGGCCTCATCGCGAGCGACTTCGTGACGATCAACGAGCGCCTCGCGCGGTTCTACGGCATCCCCGGCGTGCGCGGCGACATGTTCCGCAGGGTCGAGGTGCCACCCGACGTGCGCCGGGGAGGCATCGTGACGCAGGCCTCGATCCTCACGATCACCTCCAACGGCACGCGCACGTCCCCCGTGAAGCGGGGCACGTGGATCCTCAAGAACCTGCTCGACACGGATCCCGGACTGCCGGTGGCGAACGCGGGTGAGATCGCGCCGAAGGTGCCGGGCATCGACAAGGCGACGGTGCGGCAGCGGCTGGAGGTGCACCGCACGCTCCCGCAGTGTGCCCGCTGCCATGCGCGGATCGATCCGCTCGGATTCGCACTCGAGAACTACGACGCCTCCGGTGCGTGGCGGGACCGCGAAGGGTTCGGCTACAAGGGGCGGGTCCAGCAGAACGATCCGGTGATCGACGCCTCCTCGCGCATGCCCGACGGCCGGGCGATCGACGGCGTGGAGGGCCTGCAGCAGGCGATGCTGGAGATGGACGGACGCTTCCTCGAGGCGCTCGCCGCACGGATGCTCACCTATGCGCTGGGCCGCGAACTCGGCCTCGCCGACCGGCCGACCGTCACGCGGTGCGTGGCCCGCATGCGGGCCGAGGGCACCACGGTGCGCGCGCTCGTGAAGGCGATCGTGACGAGCGACGCCTTCGTCACCAGGTAGGGCCGGCCGCACACCCGGAGGATCGACCATGTCGGAATCGCATCGCCTCGTGCTCACGCGCCGACACCTCCTGCGGGCGGCCGGCGCGGCGCTGCCTCTCCCGCTCCTCGACGCGATGCTGCCGCGCTGTGCGGCCGCCCCCTCTACGTTCCAGCCGCTCGCCTCCTCGCCGGCGGCGCAGCCGCGACTGGTCTGCTGCTACGTGCCCAACGGCGTCAACATCGTCGAATGGCTGCCCACCGACTCGGGGCCGGACTACACGCTCTCGCCGACGCTCGCCGCGCTCGCGAACCACCGCGACGACGTGACGGTGGTCTCGGGCCTCGGGCATCCGCATGCCAAGGGCGGTCACAGCGGGGCGGACACCTGGCTGACGGGGGCGGACCTCTCGGCCACCCCCGGCGCGGACTACACCAACCGCATCTCGATCGACCAGGTCGTCGCCGCGGCCCACGCGCCGCACACCCGCTTTCCGTCGCTGCAGCTCTCCGACATGTCGGGCACGGGCGGGGCCGGCCACAGCCACACGCTCTCCTTCGACGCGACGGGCACGCCGCTGCCCGCCGAGAACACGCCCCAGCGGCTCTTTGACCGCCTGTTCGTGCCGGACACCGCTGCCGATCGGGAGGCGACGCTCGCCCGGCACGCCGAGCGACGTTCGATCCTCGACGCCGTCGGCTCCGATGCCCGCCGCCTCCATCGACGGCTCGGTGCGACCGATCGTCGCAAGCTCGACGAATACCTGTCGAGCGTGCGGGAGACCGAGCGCCAGGTGGAGCGGCTCGTCGACTGGGTCGACCGGCCCAAGCCCGAGGTCGCGAGCACCGGCCTCCAGCTCGCGAGCAAGCCCGCCAACGGCCACGACCGCTCGATGTGGCTCGACGTGATGCTCGAGATCGTCTTCCTCGGCCTCATCAGCGACACGACCCGCGTCGTCAGGTTCGAGTGGTCGCGGGAGGCGGGAGGCTTCGGGGG
>JBJTBO010000351.1:0-2335 GCA_046091445.1 Planctomycetaceae bacterium
CCGAGGAAGGCGGCCGTCGCGCCCACCGGGGCGACGGCCGCCGTCCGCGGCGGCCCCGCCGCGCCGGCGGCCGTCGCGACGGCCGCCGGCCACGTCACCACCTCGTTCGCCCCGCCGGCACGGCTGGCGAAACTCGTCGCGGCGCTCGATGCCGGCACGCCCTTTCCCGACGCCTTCACGTCGGTGTTCAAGAGCACGCCGGAGCAGCTCTACACGGCCTGGGCTGCGAAGCAGAAGCCGAGCAAGCGCTAGCTTCGACTTTTGCAGTTTTGCAACGCATTGTGAAGTTACCCGTCGCGTAGGTCGGGGGAGCCCACGCCCCGTCACCGGACGTTCGCTGCGGGCATCGTCCCCTTCGCTCGCTCGGATGCAGACCGCGCTACGCAATCCTTGCTTCGCTTGTCTGCATACGCCGGCTCCCGGGGCATGGGCCCCCCTCCCGTCAGCTTGGTTCGTGGAGGCGAAGGGGGGCGGCGAATGCTCGACGAGCGTGTGGCCGCCGCGGCCACAGCGAGGAGACCTTTGCCGCCCCCGAGCCGGTCCTGCACGTGCGCCGGATGCGCATGAGCGGGCACGGGCGTAAACCGACTATCCAAGTTGCGGTTCACGAGCATCGACCTCGCGAGCGCGAGGCGATACGTTTTCCACCGCAATGCCGTGGTGACCGGGGATGCGGAGAGCTCGTTTTGGTACATACGGGGGTGCCTTGGCCCCGGGGCATGTGATCCGGAAGGCGGCTTGTGACCGTCGCCGGCGTGACACGCGATCGGAACCATTGATCGGCCCCCAACGAGCCGCGTTCAGAGCTCACCGGCATGGTTGGTCAGCAGCACGAGCATGGCAGAAAACGTATCGCCTCACACTCCTATGAGAGGTCGAGGGCGTCGCGGCCGTGCGGCTCGAGCGATTTCGTGTTCCGCTCGACCGCCATGACGATCATCTGCCGCCGCCCGCCGTCGGGAGCCGTGGCGAGGAGGGGCAGCACCTGCCGCTTGTTCGGCATGTCCACGCGCACGCGGAACGTGCCGTCGGACTGCACCCGCACCGGTTCCCCCTGGAGGGTGACGCGGGCGTCCGGCTGCGTTACGCCGTAGACCACCATCTCGGCGTCCACGTCGAGCTGGAAGTTGGTGCGAAACGTCGGCTCGCTGTCGCCGTCGTCCGGCCCCGTGGAACGCGGACTGGTCACCATCGGGCGGCGGAGCCGCTCCTCGAAGAGCTCCTGGAGTTCGGTGCTGTTGTTCTCGGGCGAGAACCCGCCACTCATGGCGTAGATGCGGTCGCAGTCGCCGAGGATCTCGCCCCAGTGCACGTCGAGCGTGTCGCTCTGCGATGCTGGCGGGGTGGTGACGGCGTTGCTCCGCGCCAGCCCGTGGAATCGCCCCGACGACGTGAGATAGCCGATCTCGACCTTGCATCGCATCGGCTCGCGCACGTCGATGAACCAGTTCTTGACGCCCCCGTGCACCTCGATTTCCCGGATCACGCGGGCCGCCGGCGACGCCTGCGAGGCCGTCTCGATCCGCAGCACCCGCAGGACAGGGCGGGCGGAGTGCCACTCCTGACCGAGGGCGGCCTGGGCGCGGGAGATGCTGCGGGGAGTGATCTCCCAGAAGGCGTGCATCCAGTACGGCCCGCGCACCATGAGCACCATCCGGTCGCGTGCCGGTCGGTTGGCGCGGCCGGCCTCGGGACGCGTCGCGAGGTTCTTCGCACGGGCGAGCCGCTCACGGGCCTCCGCGATGCGACGCACGACCTCCGGGTCGGTCGGGGCCGCGATGGCCACCGAGGCGGGATTGCGACGCGGTCGCGACGCCGGGACCCCCGGGCCGGAGGCGCCGGGGATGCCGCCGAGCACGAGCCCCGACTTTGCCCGCCGTACGAGCGCCCGGATGAGTTGGTCCTTGCGCATGGAGTGCCAGCCGGGCACGCCGTGCTGCTTGGCCATGCGGGCCAAATCCCGCACCGGCTTCTCCCTGAGGCTCGCGGTGGTCATCGGACGCTGGTTCCCGGGGACGGCGGCCGCCTGTCGCGCTGTCTGAGACAGATGCGATCGCACCATTCGAGGCTACCCAGAAACAGCCGGAGCGGCAACCTGCCGGTCGCCGTTCTCGCGTCACAAGTCGTTTTTTCGCAGGGACTTGTGGCGTCCTTTGCGGCTGGCCGTCGGTCAGTCGCCGCGGAGCCGCAGGCTCCGTTCCGCCAGTTTTTCGCGGACCTCGTGGAGGCTGGTCACACCGAAGTGCTTGCACTCGAGCAGGGCCTCGGCGGTCCTCCGCACCAGGTCGCCGAGCGTCATGATGCCCAGCGGCGTGGTGCACGTCCGCGCCCGCAG
>JBJTBO010000352.1:0-8577 GCA_046091445.1 Planctomycetaceae bacterium
CCCTCGCCGGCTTCTTCGACGCGGTGGACGGGATGATGTACGGATACGGCCGCGCGCCGGTCTTCGCGGGCGGTCGCATCACCGGCTGGCGGCTCGTCGAGCCCGACCTCGTGCAGGACCCGGTGGTCTTCGTGCCGCTCACCGAAGCCGACGTCGCCGAGCTGCGACGCATCCTCGGACTGCCCGCCGATGCGCCCGTGGCACGCTGGCTCGACGTGGGGTGACCGGCCCCTTTTCGGCACGCCTGCGGGCGTTTTTCAGCCGTTTTTCAGCATTGGGAACGCCCGTGGCATCCTGCTAGCCTCCGGCGGCAATGAGAAGCCGATCGCGACCTGTGCGACACCACCTGCCGGCCGGGGCGCGCGCCGCCGCGGTCATGGGCGGGCTCGCGCTCGGGCTCGCCGGCTGTGGCACGACGACGTGGAGCGACTCGAAGCGCACCGCGACCGAACAGCTCCTCGTCTCCGACGCGATCGAGCGGGCGGTGATGAAGATCGACATGCGGGCCCTGGCGGGCCGCCGCGTGTTCCTCGACACGACCGCGCTCTCCGACGTCGCCGACAAGGACTACCTCACGAGCACGGTCCGGCAGCACGTGCTGGGGTCGGGAGCGGTGGTCGCGGAGAAGCGGGACGATGCGGACGTGGTCGTGGAGGCTCGTGCCGGCGCGATCGGCACGGATCGCGCGAGCGTGCTTCTCGGGGTGCCGCAGACGAGCGTGGAGTTTGCCGGCAACGGCACGAGCATCCCGGAGATGGCGGTCTTCAAACGGTCCGACCAGCGGGCCGTCGCGAAGATCAACCTCTTCGCCTATGAGCGGCAGTCGGGCCAGCCGGTATGGCAGAGCGGCATCGCCAACGTCGCGACCCACGCCCGCGATCGCTGGGTGATGGGCGCCGGACCGTTCCAGGACGGTCGCATCCACGACCGGGTGGAGTTCGCGGGCGAAAAGATCAACGGCATCTGGGCCAAGGTGATCGAGGACGACGAGGATGTCGTCGCGACGTTCGACCTCATGCAGCCGCGGGTCTTCGCCGACACCGCCTCCGGCCGCGGGGCCCCCGCGGCGACGGCCGATCGCAGGCCGGTGGATCAGCCACCGGTGCGATGACGGTCGTCACGATCGGTAACGAGCGACGTCCGGCGCGACGCCCTCGGGGGTCAGATCGTTGGCGATGTCGAACCACTCGGGCCTGAACTCGATCCGCGGCTGGCTGCCGGGATTCGCCAGGGCGATGTTGCTCACCAGCGCGATCACCGCGTCGGCGATCGCCACCTCGGGCTTGCATCGTGGCTGGTTCTCGGGGGCCGGGTTGCGGATGCACCATGCCCAGTGCTCCATCTCCTCGGTGTAGCCGCGCGACGGCGGTCCCCCGGCGCCGCCCGGCCCGCCGCCGACGGCCGTGCTGCTGCCGCCGCTCTCGGTCGTGTCGAGCGTGGGCGCGCCGTCCTTGGCCTTCGCGACCGTGACGCGCGTGTCCCGCGCGGAATCCTTGTAGAGCATCACGTCCTGTTCCTTCTCCAGGATCAGCGTGCCCTTCGTGCCCATCACCACCTCGCCGTAGTCGCCGAAGCCGTTGCCGTTGATCGACGAGTAGGTGACGACGATCTTCTTGTTGGGGTCGGCCACGGCGCCCGATTCGTCGAAGTATCCCGGCGCGGGGTACTCGTACATGCAGTAGACGTGGTCATCCACCTCGCGATCCGCCGGGAAGATGCTCCGATTGCCGACGGCCGTCACCGTGAGCGGCTTCACCTTCGCCCCGGCGCCGTGCATCGCCGAAACGAAGATGCCCGCCGCGTCGAGCTGATGGCTGCCGAGCTCGGCCATCAGGCCCCCGCCGGTGCGGTTCCAGAGCCGCCACCGGATCAGCTCCTCGAGCGGCGTCCGCGGCCGTCCGTCGGCGAGCGTCATTTCCGTGTAGCCGTGCGCGGCGGCGTCCACCGCGGTGTCGGCGATCTGGGCCTCGAGCTGCGCGATCCGCTGCCGCAGCCCGTCGATGTCGGCGGGCTTCGCCTTCTCGAGGTCCTGTTTCCAGCCGGCGAGCTTCTTCGCGAGCGACGCGTCGTCGGGAAGCGGCGGCTGCCAGGAATCCTTGCCCGGCAGGTTGCCTCGATGCCACTGGGCGCGGATCGAGTGCACGTCGCCGATCAGCTTGGCGGTGCCGATCGTGTGCACCGCGTCGTCGTACAGGATGCTGTAGTGCCGCTGGTGGCCGGTGGCGAGGAGCTTGCCGGTCTCCCGGGCCACCCGGCCCATCTCCTTGCACTCGTGGATGGAGTGTGCCATGAGTTTTTCGGTGAGCACGTGCTTGCCGGCGCGCATCGCCCGGATGGCGGCCTCGGCGTGGAGGTGCAGCGGCAGGGCGATGACGACCGCCTCGATGTCCGGGTCTGCGAGCAGCTGCTCGTAGGCGCCGTACACCTTCACCTGCTTGCGGGCGGCGTCCTCGGTCTTCCAGCCGTACTTCGCCATCAGCCCCGGCCGTGCCTTCTGGGCGGTGGGGCTCGAGACATCGCCATGGAAGGCGCGATGGACGTTGAACGGGCGGATGTCGGCGATCGCGATGACGTTGAGGTAGTCGGGCGTATGCGCTCCGATGAGCACGCTCCCCTCGTCGCCGGTGCCGAGCACGCCGACCCGGAGCGGATCCCCGACGCTGCGACCGTATCCGAAGTAGATGGAGCCGAGCCCCGCCCCCGAGGCCACGCCGGCGGCGACCGATCCGGTGAGGAAGTCCCGTCGCGAGATCGAGATCGCGTCGGTGAAGTTGTCCTTGCCGATCTGCTTCTGCTGCTCGGTCAGGTTCATCGGGCTCACCTCGGGGCTGTGGTGTCACGGCGGCAGCAGGCCGCGAACGGACACCAGGATTTCAGGAAGTACTCGAGACCGTTCCAGCCGCCGGACGGCATCGCGGCGACGACGAGCAGGGCGGCGAACTCCGTCCACTGATTGTACGTGGCCTGGGCGCCGGCCACCCAGAAGGGCTGCGTGACGAGCACGCCGGCGAGGAAGAGCGCCCCGCCCACCGCGTGGAACTTGACCAAGAGGCCCACGATGAGCCCCAGGCCGATCGTCACGAGTGCCCAGCTCACGAAGCGGTCCGCCTTCCAGAGCGCCGTCGGCTCGGCGGCCGTCGCGGCGAGCCGACGCTGGTCATCCGACTCGAGGGCGGCGTCCCACGCATCGACCAGCCGATCGCCGATGGCCTTGGCAGCCGCCATCCAGCCGGCGGACTGGCCTCCCAGTTCGGCGGCCTTCCGCGCCAGGCGCTCCCGCTCGAACGGCACGTCACTCGCCTCCGGCCGCGCCCGCCTGGAGGCCAGCCGATCGACATCGAGACGGTACGTGGTCAGTTCGTCACCGAGAGCCGCGACGTAGGCATCGAGCTCGCGCTCGGCCTCGGTGAGGCGCTCCCGGGACGCCGCGACGGCGGCTTCCGGCTGGGGCACCTTCTCGAGTCGCCGGGCGAGCAGGCGCCGCCATCCGTCCACCACGCTCGCCCGCCAGGCCACGCTCGCCTCCTCGACCGTGCGGCCGTCCGCGGCTCCGAGCGTGCGCGACCAGTCACCGGTTTCGGGCAGCGCCGAGCGGTACCAGTCGGCGAGCGGCCCGACGGCGGCCCGGCGGAACCCGGCGCTCGACCAGTTCGGATCGCGGAGGTGACTCACCCCCTCGAGGAAGAAATGGAGGCCGAGCACGATTCGCAGGAACGCGAGGGCCGCCACGGCGATGACGGGGAGACGCATGGAACGGCCTGCGCGGTGAAGCGGCGTGCGGGAAATCGAACACCCCGGACTGACACGATCCTAATTGAATCCTCGATCACCGCCCGAGCAAGTCCCGGCGGCGGCCGTTGGGCGGTTTCGGCCACGGACGGTAGCCTCGTCTCCAGCCATCGGAAGCAGCCGTGCACGAGTCCGCCTCTCCCCGTCCGACCGCCGCCCCGCGGATCGTTCTCTGCTACCCGGTCGAGCGGCGACACGTCTCGGCCATCACCGCCGTCGCCCGGTCGGTGCTTCCCGGCGCCACGATCGTCGATGCGGGCCAGGAGCGCATCGTCGATGAGCTGCCGTCGGCCGACATCTTCTGCGGTCATGCGAAGGTCCCCCTGCCGTGGGACGACGTGGTCGCCGCCGGCCGGCTGCGCTGGATTCAGTCGTCAGCCGCCGGACTCGATCACTGCCTCGTGCCCGCCGTGGTCGCCTCGTCCATCGTCGTGACGAGTGCCTCGGGCGTGCTGGCCGATCAGGTCGCCGAACACGCCCTCGGGCTGGCGATCGCGTGCACGCGACGGCTGCCGCTCTTTCTCGGGCAGCAGGCGCGTCGGGAGTTCGTCCGCCGGCCCACCCGCGACCTGACCGGCGCGACCGTCGGCATCGTCGGACTCGGCGGCGTCGGACGGCGTCTCGTCGAGGTGCTCGCGCCGTTTCGCCCGCGCATTCTCGCCACCGACTGGTTTCCCGTGAACCAGCCGGCCGCGGTCGCGCGGCTCGGCGGCCCCGACACGCTGCCCGACCTGCTGCGCGAGGTCGACATCCTCTTCCTCTGCGCCCCGCTCACGCCGCAGACGCGCGGCATGATCGATGCCACGGCCCTGGCGACGCTCCGCCCGGGATCGATCCTCGTCAACGTCGCGCGGGGGCCGCTCGTGGACGACGTGGCCCTGACCGCGGCCCTCCATTCCGGACACCTCGACTCGGCCGCCCTCGACGTGACGCCCACCGAGCCGCCGCCGGCCGACAGTCCGCTCTGGTCGGCGCCTCGGCTGATCCTCACGCCCCACGTCGCCGGACAGTCGGCGCGCCGAATCGATGCGATGACCGATTTTTTCTGCGATAATGTCGAGCGGTATGCGGCCGGGCGGCCGCTGCGCAACCCCGCCGACACGCGACTGGGATGCCCCGAGCCGGGGCTCGAGGCCCCGGACCGATTCGATCGCTCGTCCGCACACGGGGGCTCGGGCGGCCACGGCCGCAGGAACACGACCACGCCATGACCACGACCATTCTGCGGGAGGATCCGCCCACGATCGCGGCGGGCGACGTGGGCAACCGCTGCCCGGAGGAGCTGCTCGCGCGGTACGGCGAAATCCTCTCGCAGGGACGGCTCAACTGGACCGTGTACCACGTCCTCGAGCGCCGCCTCGGTGCGGGCGGCCAGGGCGTCGTCTACCTGAGCACGCGGCGCGGCACCGACAGCTTCAAGCTTCCGGTGGCACTCAAGATCTTCTCCCCCGAGCGCTACGACAGCGAGACGGCGTACGTGGCGGCGATGAATCGGATCGCCAGCGTGGCCGCCCGCGTGGCCCAGATCCAGCAGGACAACCTGCTCGACGTGCAGAACTTCGTCGAACAGCGGCGCATCCGCGTCATGGAGATGGAGTGGATCGACGGCTACGACCTGTCGCGCCTGCTCGCCCCCGAGCTGCTCGCGCAGACGCGGGCCAGCGTCAGCGACGACCGCTGGACCTACCTCAACAACGTGATCGTGACCGCCGGGCCGCGGCAGTCGCGGCTCAAGCCGGGCGTCGCGATCGCGATCGTGCGGGAGTGTCTCGCGGCGCTCGCCGCCCTGCACCGCGAGGGGATCGTGCACGGCGACATCAAGACCGGCAACATCATGGTGAAGCGGACGGGCAACGCGAAGATCATCGACATCGGCTCGGCGCACGCCATCGACGACCTGCCGCCGACCCGCACCTGCACGCCCGCCTACGCCGCGCCGGAAGTGCTCGAGGGACGCGACAACACGCCGCGCAGCGACCTGGCCAGCCTCGGCTACGTGCTCGTGGAGATGCTGTCGGGCGAGCCGCCCTTCGCCGGGCTGCAGTCCTACCGGGATCTGCTCGAGGCGAAGCGGTCGCTCGTGCACCGCCTGCCCCACATGCTCCCCTCCGAGGTGACGTGCAACGAGCTGCTGATGGCCTTCTGTCGCGGGCTCATCGCCGCCGACCCGGGCCGCCGCTTTCCCAGTGCCGAGGAGGCCGATCTCCAGAAGGGGGGGGCGGCCGCCTTCCATCGGCAGCTCATCGTCGGTGGACTCGCGAGCGAGTACGAGAACGAGATCCGCGCCTGGCTCGATGAGTTGGCCTGATCGCCGGTGAGCCCGCCGCGACCGCGTCAGCCGACGAGCCGTGCATACCGCCGGCGGACGAGCGCCGTCGCCAGTCGGGGCGCCACGCCGGCCAGGCCCCAGAGGAGCCGAGCCCGCAGGCCGACCACCACGTACCGCCGGCCGCGCCACGTCGCCGCGAGCGCGCGGCGGGCGATGAGGGCGGCCGAGCGCTTCGTCGTCGTCATCCGCATGCCGGCCTCGCGGGCCGCCACCTCGGAGGCGAAGTGCCAGGTGTCGAGCAGCCCCGAGCGGAAGAAGCCGGGGCAGGCGATCGTCACGCTCGGCCGCCCGCGCGGGCACTCCGCCGCGATGGCCACGGAGAGTGCCACCACGCCCGCCTTGCTCGCCGCGTACGCCGCCAGCGTCGGCAGCCCGACGGCGGCGGAGATCGAGGCGACGTTGAGAAGGTGCGACCGCCGGGGATGCTCCCGCAGCCAGGGCACGAATGTCTCACATCCGAGCGCCGTGCCGATGAGGTTGGTCTCGACGACCCTGCGCCACTGCTCCTCGGCGAGCGTTCCGACCTCGCCGGCAGCACCCACGCCGGCCGCGTTCACCACGAGGTCGAGCGCGGGCCACGCGTCGCGGAGCCGCTCGTGGAGGCCGCGCCATGCCGCTCCGTCGCGCACGTCGAACGCGACGGCGAGATCACCGGGGCCGGCCGCGGGCCAGCGTTCGCCCGGCAGGTCGACGAGGGCGAGCCGCCAGCCATCGGCCCGCAGCAGGTCGGCGACCGCACGCCCGAACCCGCTCGCGGCTCCCGTCACCACCGCATGCTGGGCCATGAAACGAGCCGCGGGGGCACGCGACGGGTGGTCAAGCGAGGGTGACGGGACTCGAACCCGCGGCCTCCAACGTGACAGGCTGGCGCTCTAACCAACTGAGCTACACCCCCGGAGACCCGGCCGTTTCGAGCGGCGGGCAACGGGATCCACCTCGTCGCCCGAAGTATATCGTCGCCGGTGGTGTGCGGAAGCGGCTCCGCCACGAGGCGTCCGCCCGTCTCAGAAAATCCCACGCTCGGGGGCGTACCCCTTCCGCTTCGCGATCTAGAGATCCTGCGCCGCCTGACGCTCGAGCCCGGCGGCGCGGCACGCGAGTCCACGATGCTGGTGCATCACCGCCAGGCCATGGTCGAGCGACCGGAGCCGGTAGGCTATCTCGGCGGCGTCGGCCCTGCCCGAGAGCATCGCGACCTGCCGCCTCTGCCGCTGCGACTCGTCGATCGCAAGGTTGAGCAGGTCGATCGCCTCCTGATGCCGCCCGAGCAGGTGGAGGATGAAGCCGCGTGTGTCGAGCAGTTCAGGGGGGCCCTTCTCCTCACCGGCGAGCGCCCGATCGATGTCGTCGAGCGCCTCCTCGAGCTCACGTTCGAGCAGGGCACGGATGTAGGCGCGGTGATTGAGCGCGTCGGGAGAGTCCCGTGCGGCCATCTCGACGGCCGCATGGGCGTCGGCGAGCGCCGCAGCGGCGTCGTCGAGGACGACATGCGCCAGTGCACGGATGCGACGTGGCTGCGTGGTGGTGGGTGCCGCCGCGATCGCCCGCGACGTGTCGTCGACGGCGCCCCGGGCGTCACCATCCTCGATGCGGAGCATCGCCCGCCAGCAGAGCAGCCGTCCGGCCGCGTCGGCGCCGGAATCGGTCCAGTCGATCGCGCGGTCGAGCTCCCCGATCGCGGCCGCCACGTTCCCCCTGGCCTCGAGGCCGAACGCCCGCTCGACCGACCACTGCACGACCGCCTCACGGATGGCCGGCAACGCTGCCGGCACGATCAGGCCGGGAATCACGCCGCCGAACAACAGCGCGAGCACGAATCCACGCTTGCCCCAGCCGGCCCGTGTCGTGCGCCGCGATCGCCGCGACGGGAGATCGCTCGTGCCGGATTCGTCCGACGCCGCGGGCACGTCGAACTCGGCGGGAATCGGAAACCCGTGGCGGTCGTACTGCATGGCTCGCTCGAGCCTCGGCTTGCGCTGCTTGTGGCCGGTTTCGCTCGTGCGGTATCGTCATGGTACCCCGCCCCAGGTGGAACGGCGAGCCGCGGCGGCCCTCGCCGGTGTCCATCGCGCAGGCCTGAACGCCCCCCGCCACGGAGAGTCGCCATGCCCCTGTTCGAGGTCGAGACCACGGGTCACATCATCATTTCATGGGCCGCGGACGACGCGGCGGCGGAGGATCTCGTCCGGCAGGCCTATCCCGGCGAGGACATCGTCCGGCTCACGCGTCGCCCTCGCGACACGTGGGTCATCTCGAAGTCGGCGCTCGGCCTGACCGACTCCCGCATCAGCCCGTGCGACCGCGCTCGGGAGTGCCTCGCCCGCGCCTCGGGCGACAAGCTCCATGCGATCCGTCTCTACATGCATGAGACGGGGGACGACCTCGATCGAGCCAGGAAGGTGATCGAGTCGAACATGGTCATGGGCTGGTGAAGCCGGGTTCGCTCGAGCCCGGCCCGA
>JBJTBO010000353.1:0-7862 GCA_046091445.1 Planctomycetaceae bacterium
CGTGGCCACGCCCATGCCGACGATCGACCAGATGAGCCGGCTGCGGGCGGCGGTCGGCATCCTCCTGGCCAGCATGGCTCACCTCACACACCACTTCCGGCACCGCGTCGCCACCACCGCCCGCAGCCGGCTCATCTGGTCGATCGTCGGCATGGGCGTGGCCACGTTCCTGGAGATGGTCGTCCGCGAGGCGGCCGGCCACGCGTTGCCGCCAGAGCGCGTGCTGCTCGTGATGATCCGCAACCTCGCGCTCGCGCTGGCGGTGCTGGCCCACCATGCCGATGCCCAGGGGATGGCCTGCATCCTGGCGACGTTTCTCGTCGTCTTCGCCTCGGCCCTGGCCGCGCAGCCCTGGGCCCCCTGGCTCGTGATCCTGTTCGCGATCGGCGGCATCTGGTGGCTCATGGGCACCTACTGGGAAACACTCGAGGGCCGGCTGGCCGCCGAGAGCGCCCAGGCTCTGCCACGCCGCTGGCTGATCCTTCTACCGGCGGCGATCATCGCCCTCCTGCTGTCGGTGCCGGCGGCCCGCCGCCAGATCACGACGCTCGACGGCTTCATGCCCACCTCCGGCGGGCAGCGGCGCGGCGGCGACAATGCGCTCGACGGTGTGGGTTCGGGCGACCAGCTCGTCGCCGGCCTCGACGACATTCGCAGTTTCGCGCCGCTCGACGACGCGCCCTTCATGGCCTCGCACGAGCCGACGCTCTACGACATGTTCGACGAGGGCTACAACGAACCGGTGCGCAAGAAAAATCACGAACGGGCGGTGAGCCTCGTCGACCAGCGACAGCTGCGGCGAGAGAATCCCACGGCCGCCACCTCACGGCGGGCCGGCAGGGAATTCTCGCTGGTGCGCAAGCCGGGCCGCTCCCCGTCGCGTCCCATCGACGACCTCGACTCACCGGCGGTGTTCCATCTCAAGGGCCGCGTGCCGCTGCACCTCAAGCTCGAGAGCTTCTCGCTCTACGACGGCGTCGAATGGTTCCCGGAGCCTGCGGCCGACACGCCGCCGACGCTCAAGATCGAGAATGTCGCGGGTCTGCCCTGGCTGCGGCTCGGCCGCTTCGCCGGCGTCGGCCTCCACGCGCCGCCGGAAACACATGCCGTGCGGGTGGTGCACATCGACACCCCGCGAATCCCCTCGCCAAATCAGCTTGTCGGCATCCACATCGCCGACGTGAGCCAGGTGGACTTTTACCGCTGGGCCCAGCCGGGCATCGTCGCGCTTGAGCGAGACCGACTCCCGGAGCTGCTGTCGCTCTGGATCCAATCGCGGGTCGTCGATTCACGACTGCTCCACGGAGTGCCGGTCGCTGCGTTCGCAGGCGGCCCGGAGCCGTATCGGCAGTTCGGCACCGATCCGGGATCGCTTGCGGTGCGTGAACTCGCCGAATCGTGGGTGGCCGGCCTGCCACGCGGCTGGCGGCAGATTCAACGGGTCGTGGAGAAGATCCGCACGCTGCACGTGCTCGACCGGGAGGCCCGGGCTTCGCCTGACACCGACCACGCCGTGGCGGAGTTCCTGCTCGACACCCGGCGGGGGCCCGACTATCTCTTCGCGGCGGCGACAGTGTGGGCGCTGCGCTCGCTCGGCTATGCCGCGCGGCTGGCCGGCGGCTTCTATGCCGATCCGACTCGCTACGACCGCCGCGCGGGGCACACGAGCGTCCTCGCCGCCGACACCCACATGTGGGCCGAGGTGTCGTGCGGCTACGACGACTGGGTGACCCTCGAGCCCTCTCCCGGCTACACGGTGCTCGGCCCGCCACCGACGCTCGTGGACCGGCTGATCGCACCACTGATCGTCGCCTGGCGACTCCTCGCGGGCCATCCGTGGGCGACCTTGGCAGTCCTGCTGCTGGCGGCGGTGACGGCGATCCTGTGGCCCCGACTGCTCGACGCGGGCGACCGGCTCGTCTGGCTGGCCCACTGTCGCGAGCCGACTGCCGCGACCCGCGGCCTGGTGGCCTTGCTCGACCGCCGCTGCCGGCGCGCGGGTGTGCCGCGGCCGGACGCGATCACACCCCCGCGCTGGCTCGCCGAACTCGCCTCACGCGACGCGCCTCCCGGCACCCCGCCCCTGGTCGCCGATGAGCCCGCGATCCGGGGTTTTCGCCGGCTGGCCGACGCGGCGCTCTACGACCCCCGCTGGCCCGCCGTGGCCGATGGCGCCTCGATTCTGGCCACGTGCCTCACCGCCGAGCGGCTCTGGACCTATGACAGGCTGCGCGCGCTGGCCCGGCAGCAGCCACGCCGACGGCAGATCCTGGCGGCGCGTCGCCCGAAGGCATGGCTCACCATACGTCACCCCCGGATCACGCCATGATGCCAGCCCAGCCCGCGAGGCCTGCACCCTCGCTCGTCGCCACTGACGATGCACTCGTTCGCGACTCCGGCGGACGGGCGCCGGGCTCCCTCGACGATCACCCGCTCGACGATCGCAAAGCGATCGACGCGATCCGCCACCGGCTCGAGGGCGTCCTCAAGGGGAAGCCCGGGGTGATCCGCGACGTGCTCGTCGGCCTGCTCTCCCACGGCCACGTGCTCCTCGAGGATCGCCCCGGCCTCGGCAAGACCACGCTCGCCAAGGCCCTGGCCACGGCCATCGGCGGCGGCTTCGCCCGCGTGCAGTGCACGCCCGACCTGCTGCCGAGCGACATCACCGGCTTCAACATCTACAACCAGCGAACCCAGGAGTTCGACTTCCGGGCCGGGCCGGTCTTCGCCGACATCCTGCTGGCCGACGAGATCAATCGGGCCACGCCGCGCACGCAGAGTGCACTGCTCGAGGCGATGGCGGAACGTCAGGTGACCGTCGACACCCGGCGGTTTCCGCTCTCGGCGCAGTTCTTCGTCATCGCCACGCAGAACCCGCACGAGCAGCACGGCACCTATCCGCTGCCGGAGGCGCAACTCGACCGCTTTGCGCTGAAGCTGGAGATCGGCTACCCGCCGCACGACGACGAACGGGCGATGCTGGCCGCCGCCGTCAGCCCGCCCGAGGGCAGGCCGCCGGAGGCCACGGCACCCGTGCTCCAGCATGGGCAACTGGCGCGGATCCAATCCGCGGTGGCGGCTGTGGCCGGGGCCGGCGGCGTGCAGGCCTACCTCGTGCGGCTCGCCGAGCGGTCCCGCGCGCATCCGCAGATCCATCTCGGCGTCAGCCCCCGGGGCCTCGTCATATGGCAGCGCGCGGCCCAGGCGTGGGCCTGGCTCGACGGCCGTGACTTCGTGACCCCCGAAGACGTCACCCGGGTGGCGCTACCCGTGTTGTCTGTGCGACTCGGCGTCGACCGGGCCGACGCCGGCGCCGTGATCGAGAGCCTGCTCGAGACCGTGGCCGTGCCCGCGGCCGCGGATGGCTTCGCGACGTGACCGCCGCCTGGAGCGCGAGCGTCTTTGGAGCGCGAGCGTCCCCGCGAGCCGTGCCCACCGGATGACCTCCCACGCCGTTTGACATCGCAACCCATTCCACCTGGCCCCGCCTCCCGCGCGGCGGCTGGGGACAGCCGCCCTCCAGAGCGATCCACGCACCACGTCGCGGCTCGCCGCGCAACCGCACCCCGGATGGCTTTTTCCACGTGAGCCTAGCGCACCTCCACTGCGATCGACTGCGAGTGCGCTGAGAACTCGGGGGCGTAGCGGCTCTGGATGTGGGCGAATCCACTGGAGGCCGCCCCGCGATGGGCCGCCCGCAGCGAATACTCGAAGACGTGCGTGCCCCGCGGCAGTCGCTCGAAGTAAAGCCGCGTGCTCGCGTCGCGGATCGCCACGTACCAGCCGACGCCATCCCCGAAGCGCCAGCCCGAGAGCACGTCGAGCGGCTCCGTCAGGCTCGGACGGTGATCCGCCAATTCGAGAAACTCGTAGTCCCGGTCGCTCGTGACCACGAGCCGCACGACGAGTTCGTCACCCACCTCGACCGCCACGCCGTCGCCGGCCGGCACGAGCTCCGGTCCCGCCTTCGTGAACCGCTTCACGAACAGCTTCTTCTCGATCGCGAGCTCCTCGCGGCCCGCAGCCGGCACGTTGGCAATGTCGTCGAGATATTGCCAGTGGACGCCGCCGAAGGCCAGGCCCTTCTCGGGCTTCGCCAGCGTGACCGCCGCCTTCTCGGGCGTGACCTCGCCGCGCACCAGGCGCGTCTCGAAGAACCCCGTGCCCGCTTCGACGTCCGCCGGCACGACCGCCTCGCCGCCGACCGTCATGCGCACGAGCTCCCGGGAGCCCAGCAGGTCGTCGCCGCGTTCGAGCAGGGCGCCCACCGCATCGGCCGTCGCCTGGCTGCCGGGCCAGGCGCTCGTGCGCTTCTGCGACAGGAGCCACACCTTGAGCGCCTCGACGGCCGCCGCGTCACCGGCCACCTCGTCGAAGGCCTCGATCATGATCGCCTGCGTGGCGATCGGGGCCGAGGCCCAGCTCCACCACGACGGGTGCGGATCGCGCCACCACATCCCCTGCCACGCATCCTGTTCCGCACCGGGCGCCACGTCGGCGTCGACGGCACGCTGCCGGAGGCTGTCCATGATCGAAAGCGCCGCATCGCGGTGTCCGGCCCGATGCAGCACGATCGCGAGATGTCCCTGTGACCGACGATGGTCGAGCTTCATCCACGATCGACGCCCGACGTCGAGCGCCCACGCGACCGCCTCGGCCGCGGGTCCGTCGGGGGGCGCATCCTTGGTGAAAAAACTCCGCGCATAGAGGGCGTAGACGCCGATCGGGGTGAGCACCATGTCGTCGGGCTTGTCACCGAACCGCTTCAGGGCGAGCTGCTTCTCCTCGACGAGCCGGCCGTCGAGCCACGGGAGGGCCCGCAGCGCCGGCTGCACGTCGATCACGTCACCCGGCACGCCCGCCACCCGCAGCCGGCCGAAGCCGGCGATGATGCCGAGGGTGACCGAGTCGCACGTGCGGCCACCGGGAAACCACGGCCAGCCGCCGTCGTCGTTCCGCAGGCTTTCGAGACGGTCGAGCGCCGCTCGCACCTCGGCCATCGCCCGGTTCGCGTCGAAGGCCAGCGCGATCCGCGCCCGTGCCTCCCGCTCATCGACGGCGTCGCGCACCCACGGCGTCTCCGTCAGGAGCGTCTGCACGAGCCCGGTGTTCCGCTCGAGCGGGCTCTCGAGCACCGTGCCACCGGCGAGTCGCCACTGCTCGAACACGCGGCCGATGCGCGGGTCGCTCGTCGCGAGATGCCTGGCCAGCGTGTTCGCGTAGAGCCGCGTGAAGAGCGTCTCCGTGCTCTCGTCGGCCTGCTCCGTGATCGAGGGGAGCGCGAGGAAGGCGTACCACGCCGGGTTCGACACGGCCTGCACGACGAGCGACTCGCTGCGGATCGCGGTGCCCGCGCTCGTGGCCAAGCGCTCGAGCGACACCCGCCGCTCCCCGGGCCCCCGGATCGTGATCGGCACGGTCTCGGTCACCGGCACGCGCCGCGGCAGCACCGGCAGGTAGGCCTCCTCGCCGTCGGCGGCTTTGCCGGCGGAGCCGGTGGCGAGATACCGGAGGACGTCGGTGCCGTCGGCCACCCGCACCGTGAACACGACGGCCCGCGACTCACCCGCTGCCAGATCGAACGGCTGCACGCGCTCCCCTTCGATGAGCCCGCCACGATCGTCGTCGGTGCGCGCGTCGGAAAGCGCGAACCGCACGGAGCCGGAGAGCCGGCCGGTCGACGCGTTGCTCACCTTCACGGGAATCTGCACGAGATCCCCCTCGCGGACGAACCGCGGCACGAGGGGCTCGACCATGAGATCCTTCGCGGCGATGCAGGTGTCCTCGAGCGTGCCGCTGCGCACGAGCGCGTCGTGCGCGAGGCCCCTGAACCGCCAGGTCGTGAGCGTGTCGGGGAGCGTGAACTCGATCATGACGGTGCCGTCGGCGTCGCTCGAGAGCGTCGGCAGGAAGAACGCCGTCTCCACGAGATTCGTCCGCGGCGGCGGCGGCGCGGCGGCGGCAGCCTCGCGGGCGGGTCCATTTCCGCCGCCGTCGTCCCGGCCGTCCGCAAGCTGCTTGTCGAAGGCGCGCTTGCGCAGTTCGCCGCCCGCCGCGGGGTCGCCCATCCCAAACGCGGCGGCGTCGGCTTCGGCGGGCGCCGCGGCCGCGGCCATCGGGGCCATGAGCATGCGCCCGCGTCGCGCCATCCCTCCCATCCCGATCCCGCCCCCGAAGAAGCCCCGCGGGCCGGAGGGTGAGCCGAACGGATCACGGAACACCCGATACGTCATCTCCGGCACGTCACGATGCGGCTCGCGGAACGTGCCCTGCACGTGCTGGAGCCCGATGCCGGAATTCGTGAAGGTGATGTTCAGCCAGGCCGATTCGCGTCGCAGGAGACCCGCGAGGCCGCCGCTCGGCCACGCATGCGGGGCCCGTGCCTCGAGCGACTGGTCGAAGAGCACCGCGAGCACCTCCGCGGCCGCCGGAACGCCCGCCCCCGGCTTGTCCGCCACGGTCGTCACCTTCGCGCGCCAGACCTCCTTCGCGCCCGGCTGCGTGCGCCGCGTGAACCGCTCCCACTCGACCGCCAGACGCTTGTCCGTCCACGGCACGTCGACGGTGCGGCTCTCGACGTGCAGCCGGCCGTCGCGCACCATCCACGCGCGCACGGTGAAGCCGCCCCGATTGGCCTCGCCCGCCTCGAACGACACCGGCCACTGCGTGCGACCAGCCGCCGTCCAGAAGCGGTCGAGCACCGCGCCCGCCTGAGAAATCTCGACGAGCGCCCGGCCGGCGTCGTAGCCGGTCCCGAGGAGGGCCCGGTACGTTTCGCCCGGCGCCACCTCCTCTCGTGCGGCTCGCATCACGAACGCGCGCCTGACGCCGTACCGCTCGGCCGCCGGATCGATGACCTCGATGAGTCGCGTCGCCTTCACCGCCGGCCCGTCGCCCACCCCCGGGATCTCGAACGTCGCGCGGTAGATGCCCTCAGCGAGGCTCGCGGTCGCGACGAACGTCCCCGCAGCCGCGTCGGTCGTCACCGCAGCGGAGAACGCCTCCTCGCCCGCCTCCCACGTCTCGGGATTGGACGGGTCGGGCGGCAGCGGCGGCACGGCAGCCGGCATGCCACCACGCCCACCCCGAGGACGCCGCGGCGGACCGCCAGCGTGTCCGAGGAGGTCGCCACGCACGACGGTCGCCGGCTGGACGAGCCGACGCACGGTGAGCGTCCCGGCCGCCGCGCGCGGCTGGCCATCGAGCGTGGTCGTGGTCACGGTGACCGGCACGGCGGCGGGCCTGCCCTCGGCCACCGCCTGCCACTCGGCGGCCGCCAACGAGGCCTCCACGTCCGTGTAGCCGACGTTCACGCTCCGCTCGTCCGACCGCGTCTCGCCGCCGGGATCGGTGACGTCGGCCACGACGCGGTAGGTGAAGACCGGCAGCGTGTCCCTGGGCAACGAGCGATCGGGCCGCGCGGGAAACGAGATCGTGAAGGCGCCGTCGGCATCGGTGCGGGCCGTGCCGCGTGCGATCCGCTGCGCGCCCGAGTCGAAGGGCAGCCAGGGAAAGAACCAGCGGCACCACACCGGGAACCGCACGGACCGCTCGACCCGCCACCGCACGGTCGCGTCGGCGACGGCGAGCCCCGTGTACGTCTCCGCCCTGCCCTCGAGCGAGGCCTCGTCACCCAGCGGCACCGACTTCTTCGGCGGGGCGAGCTTCACGAGAAACTTCGGACGCTTGTACTCCTCGACGCGCACGCCCACGACGCCCTCCATGCCGGCACCGCGCGCGAGGATCGACCACTGCCCCGGCAGGCCACCGGGCGGGAGCGCGAACGGGTCGTTCCACGGCACGTTCGCGCTCGTCGTATGCGTGGCCGTCGCCACCTCGCGGCCGTTCGCGTCGCGCAGCGC